>NCHI01000090.1 GCA_002281815.1 Methylotenera sp. 24-45-7 | reverse complement strand
GATTTTAAGCGTAATAAAAAACGGCACTTGGAATAAAATCCAAGTGCCGTTTGAATTTGGTTAACTAGTATTATTAGAAAACCAATCTAATAAACCGTTAAGTTTATGCTTTTTGAATATTTGAAGCTTGTTTACCTTTTGGGCCTTCAGTCAAATCAAAGCTAACGCGTTGACCTTCTTTTAGGCTTTTGTAACCAGACTCTACGATTGCAGAGAAGTGTGCGAATAAATCGTCACCACCATCATCTGGGGTAATAAAACCAAAACCTTTAGAATCATTAAACCATTTTACGGTACCTGTTGCCATTTCATACATCCTTACATAATACAAAGGGGGGCGCCCCAAAAAGTTTGCCTCAAGAACAGAAGTCGCAGTAACTAAATTAAAGCAGGCTACAAAAAACTCGAATTCAAACACCTAATCGCATTTATAAGTTGCTTTTCTGACGATGTCAAGCCCTTTTTAACAATTCAGTTACATGTTACTTAACTGCATCATCAGCCCCGCAGGCAACAGATTAGGGATTCTCATCATATTTGATTACAAATAGTTAACAGTAAAGTGTAATATCTTTACAAAGAACATCGTAAAGTGCATTATTGATTCCATTGAAATTTCAAGCTCAATTAAAAGCTCACCCACACATTTATTGAATATGGCTTCTGCAATCTCTCAACCTAAACTAAGCGGTATCGCACGCACTTTAATCCAGGAAAATCTTCTTAGCGAAGTTGAAGCACGTGCCATTGAAGAACAAGCACATACCCTAAAAACACCGTTTATCTCACAAGTTATTCAGAACAAAAAAGTGACTGCGCTGGCAGTTGCTGAAGCAGCTGCCAAAGCTTTTGGCTTGCCATATTTCAACCTAGATACTTTTAATGCCGATTATTTGCCTAGCAAAAAAATTGACATTAAATTGATGCAAGCCAATAGAGTGCTCGGCTTGTTTGTCCGAAACAATCTACTGTTTGTTGCCATTTCAGACCCCACTAACATTCATGCATTAGATAGTGTGCAATTCCAGATGGGCATGAACGTTTCTCCTATTGTGGTTGAAGACGACAAGCTGAATCGCATGATAGAAAAAGCGATTGAGTCCAGCGACAGAAGTTTGAAGTCACTCGATATTGATGATGGAGACTTTGGCTTTGCAGATGACAGCTTAATTATTGAAGATGCGCCGGTTGAGTCTGAAGTTGACGATGCGCCAGTGGTTAAGTTTCTCAATAAAATGTTGATGGACGCCATCAACATGGGTGCCTCAGATTTACATTTTGAGCCTTACGAGAAGTTTTATCGCGTACGTTATCGTGTAGATGGTATTTTGCGTGAAATCACACAACCACCGCTGGCGATTAAAGAAAAACTCGCTTCACGCATTAAAATCATATCTAGCATGGATATCTCGGAAAAGCGTATTCCACAAGATGGTCGCATGAAATTAACGCTTTCTAAAACGCGTAATATTGATTTTCGTGTCAGCACGTTACCGCTGATTCATGGTGAAAAAATCGTGATGCGTATTTTGGACCCAAGCAGTGCCACATTAGGGATTGAAGCACTCGGTTACGAGCCTATTCAAAAAGAACGTTTGTTAAACGCGGTAAGCCGTCCTTATGGTTTGGTATTAGTAACGGGCCCTACCGGCTCTGGCAAAACCGTTTCACTCTACACCTGCCTTAACATCTTGAACAACCCAGGGGTCAACATTTCTACCGCAGAAGATCCCTGCGAAATTCCACTGGCTGGCATTAACCAAGTCAATGTGAATGATAAACAAGGGCTTACTTTTTCTGCGGCATTAAAATCGTTTTTGCGCCAAGATCCTGACATCATCATGATCGGTGAGATTCGTGATCTGGAGACCGCGGACATGGCGATTAAAGCTTCGTCTACCGGCCACATGGTGCTATCAACGTTACACACCAACGATGCGCCTTCAACGCTTACGCGCTTAATGAACATGGGCGTAGCACCCTTCAACATTGCTTCAGCCGTATCGCTAATCACCGCCCAGCGTCTGGCACGTCGCTTGTGTAAAAGCTGTAAAGTACCATTGTCAGTGCCTAAAGAAGCATTGCTGAGTGTTGGTTTTATCGAAGATGACTTTAAAGAAGAATGGCAGCTGTACGGCCACAACCCCAATGGTTGCGAAATGTGCAATAACGGCTACAAAGGCCGCGTAGGCATTTATCAAGTGATGCCAGTGACCGATGCTATCAGTCGCATCATCATGAAAAACGGTACTGCGCATGACATTGCAGATCAGGCCAGAGCTGAGGGTGTGAATGACTTAAGGCGTTCTGGCATACTTAAAGTGATACAAGGACTGACTTCTATTGAAGAAATTGAAGCCTGCACCAACGAATAAAACTGGGCGACTTAACAGCAAAAATGAACGACTTAGGGAATAACCATGGCAGCTAATGCTAAAACTTCAAAAGAAGTGACCTACTTATGGGAAGGTAAAGATAAAAAAGGCAAACTGCTTAAAGGCGAAATGAAAGCCTCTAGTGAAACCGTTGCAAGTTCGATGTTAAGACGCCAAGGCGTAAGTGTTACTAAGTTAAAAAAACAAAGCGCTTTTGCTAATAAAGGCAAAGTTTCCGAAAAAGACGTGACATTGTTTACGCGCCAACTTGCCACAATGATGAAAGCGGGTGTGCCGCTATTGCAATCATTCGATATTGTAGGCAAAGGCCATAGCAACCCAGCAGTAGCAAAATTATTATTCGACATTAAATCTGATGTAGAGACGGGTAGCAGCCTGAGCACTGCTTTCCGCAAGTTTCCCTTGCATTTCGATGCCTTATTTTGCAACTTGATTAACGCCGGCGAACAAGCGGGTATTTTAGATACCCTGCTGGACAGGCTAGCCACTTACAAAGAAAAAATTCTGGCGATTAAGTCCAAAATCAAGTCGGCACTGTTTTACCCGATATCGATTATCGTAGTGGCTTTTGTGATTACGGCCATTATTATGATATTCGTAGTACCGGCATTTAAAGAACTGTTTCGCAACTTTGGTGCAGATTTGCCAATGCCCACTTTGGTGGTCATGGCTATCTCCGACATATTCGTACAATGGTGGTGGGCAATCTTTGGTGCTATAGGCGGAGGACTCTGGTTTTTCTTTTATACCTGGAAGCGCTCTTTGGCGATGCAAGCCACTATGGACAGGCTGATACTAAAAGTACCGGTATTTGGCGAACTCATCCGTAAAGCAACGATTGCACGCTTCGCACGCACTCTTTCTACTATGTTCTCCGCAGGTGTGCCGTTAGTAGAGGCGCTAGACTCAGTCGCTGGCGCTTCTGGCAACCGTGTTTATTATGATGCCACCAAGCGTGTACAGAGCGAAATCAGCACAGGTACCAGCCTAACCGTTGCTATGCAAAATAGTGAAGTATTTCCCAATATGGTGCTGCAAATGACGGCGATTGGCGAAGAGTCTGGTGCGCTGGATTCAATGCTGAGCAAAGTAGCTGACTTTTATGAAGCCGAAGTAGACGATGCGGTTGAAGCGCTGGCCAGCTTAATGGAACCTATTATCATGGTGGTATTGGGTACGCTCATTGGCGGCTTGGTGATTGCGATGTACTTGCCTATATTTAAACTGGGTGAGATTGTGGGCTAATTGCAATTAATTACTCCGACATAAAAAAACGACCAATCTCTGGTCGTTTTTTACTTAAAGCTAATGTTTTTAAACCTAATAATTATTTTTTACTAGCTGCATTTAACATACGTTCAATTTCTTTATATGGTTGCGCACCCAGCATACGTTTGCCATCTGCAAAAATTAAAGTAGGCGTACTCGTTACGCCAGCCTTTTTGGCAAGTTGACCTACTTTTTCTAAAGGCACTTCACAGTTGCCAGAACTGCTAGGCAAACTATCACGTAGTATCCAGTCTTCCCAGGCTTTTACGCGATTGCTAGCACACCAAATCAATTTAGACTTGTTGGCCGCGTCAGGATGTAATTGATCAATCGGATACAGGAAAGTGTATACCGTGACATCCGTGATATTAGCCAATTCATTACGCTCCAAGCGTTTGCAATATGGACAATCCACATCTGAGAACACCACCAATTTACGGCTACCATTACCTTTTACTACTTTAATGGCCTGATCTAAAGGTAGCGTATTGAAGTCAATACGGGTGAGTTCTTCTAAACGCTCGCCAGTAATGTCTTTCTTGGTTTTTGGGTCAACCAAACGGCCTTCAGCAATCAAAAAGGTGAGTTTTTCATCGGTATAAATAATCTGCCCACCCATAAATACCTCATACAGTCCGGCATAGGGTGTTTTGGTTACCTTATCGACTTTAAATTTAGGATAAGCAGCTTCAATCGCTTTTTTCACACTTGCTTCATCCGCCATCGCCAGTGTAGAAAGTGTTGCCATCACCACTATTGTTGCGATGCTGAATATATTTTTGATCATGAATGTTCCTTTTAAAAATTTCACTACATTAACTGCCATTTGATTCAATCTGACTTAGCAAACAAATAACTTCTTATAGTGCTATCGCACGGTATAACTTCCTAGAGTGCTATCGCACGCTTTGCCAACATTTTCTTAAAAGCAGAATGATTAGTCGCCATTAAGCCCCAATTCCTTACTTTGTGCAGTACAGCGTGCTGACTCTCAAACAAATGATACAAGCCGCTAGTGAGACTGGTCATCGATAACACATCAGCTTTTCGCATGCGTGTGTATTGTTTTAGTAAGGCAGGGTCATTGAGGGCTTGATACGTATGTTTTTGGCGCAACACCTGCGCCAGGTCGATGACATCTCTAAAACCTAAATTCACCCCTTGCCCTGCCATGGGGTGAATACGATGTGCCGCGTCACCAATTAATACCAGCGCATCTTGCGCCAGCACTTCTGCTTTTTTCAGCACCAAAGGAAAGGCTGCTCGTGAACCCAACAAGGTCATTTCACCCAAGGTTGCGTTGCCCGCCTCTCGTACCTCTTGGGTAAAAGCAAGGTCATCCAACTGCATCAAATCCTGCGCGTAACGAGTAGGCGCTGACCACACAATTGAAATGTTACGCTCAGACAACGGCAACCAAGCCAATATACCGCAGTGTGCATTAATATCTGGTGAGTGTTTTTCTTGCCTGAACCACTGCCTAGCAATGTTGGCATGCGGCAGTTTCGTAGCAAAGTTAGCCACAATCGCCGTTTGACTATACTCTTTTTGCGTAACCGCAATATTCGCTTGTTGACGTACCCTAGAGTTTGCGCCATCTGCTGCCAGCAACAAAGTGCTCACGATGACTTGCTTGTTATCCAGCGTTAGCTCTGCCTGACTAGGCAGTATGCGAATACTGTGGGCTTTAACACCAGTAAACATGCGTAAACATTGATTTTGCACTTCTTTTAGCAACGCTTGCCTCAAGGCACCTTCTTCTATGATAAATGCCATGGCATCAGCATTCACTTCTTCCGCATTTAAATTCAGTGGCGTTGGCGTGGCATCGCCCCAAATCTGCATCGTCTGCACTGGCGTGACACGCGCCAAATCTAAGTGTTGCCAAACGTTTAGGCTTTTCAGCCAACTGACATTGTGTGGGCTAATGGCATAAATACGCTGATCCCAATCCGGGTTTTCAAATTGCGTTTCAACTTGCGCATGCTGATCCATCAGCACCACATCATATCCCAACTGATGCATAGCCAAGACCGCAGACAATCCTACTAATCCGGCACCTACAACAGTGACATCGGCTTTTATGATTGCAGCTGTCATTTGCCAAAACTCATTTTGCTGACTAGATGTCGCTTAACAGGCTTAACCAGATCAAAAATTCCAATCCCAGCACTCCGCAACGCAGATACACCCAATATGTCATTAGAAAAAATATTCACCAAAAAGTCGGTGAACATTAATCCGTTGTTGGTATCAGTTTTGCGGCTGGCGCGATAAGCTGCTAACATTTCCGCACTTCCTAATGCAAAATCATCTGCCACAATTTGTTTTGCAAGCTCTTCAGCATCACGCAAACCTACATTAAACCCTTGGCCTGCAACTGGATGCATAGTCTGCGCAGCGTTGCCTATCACCACTAAATGTGGGGTATCTGTAGTCACCAACTGCGACAACTTCAAGGGGAAAGTCATACGTTTTCCCACACTTAAAAAACGACCTACTCTGTCGCCAAACTGCTCATGAAACTTGCTCAAAAACGCATCATCGCTCAATGACAACAGTGGCTCTATGGTGGCTTTCTTACCTGTCCACACTAAAGAGAAATCGCGCTCGCCATTAGGTAACAAAGCCATCGGGCCATCGGGGGTAAAGCGTTCATAAGCAATATTGTTGTGCGGCAACTCTGCGCTCACTTTAGAAATCAAAGCGTCATGACCGTATTCTTTAGTATCACGTTTTAGGCCTGCTGCTTCTTCTAAGCTGCGGCCGCCATCCGCCAGCACAGCCAGCTCAGCCTCACAGACGTCT
>NCHI01000089.1 GCA_002281815.1 Methylotenera sp. 24-45-7 | reverse complement strand
TGCAAGCTTACAAACTCCAACAAACCTCGCTGATTGTGCTGTTTCAAGAACAGAATCTCGGCAAGGCACAGCGGACATTCACCATCATAGTAAATAGTTAATTTTGTCGTGATTGTCCGTAGAGATTTTAGATACATTTTCTATGCGTGATTCTTTTTGAATTGAGCACTGTTTATTAAATACAAAGATCTCATGTTTAACCTCACCTTGGCTAACAAAGCACCCCAACAAAAACATTTATTGATGCTGTAGCACTAGATCAGAATTACTTTTTATGACTGCACAACACAACATTCCGTTCAGTTGCTGGTCATATCAAAGATAAATAAATTGCTTTACAACACAGCCTACTTTTACCGAAACTTATTATTAGAAGAACATCATGAAAACTCTCATCAATCTAGTGGCGATTACATTGTTATGCGCTGTTAACCATAGTGCATTCGCTGATACTGACTTAAGCTTTATAAAGCCAGGCCTGCCATATGTAGATGCGAAAACCATACTTACAGTCCAAGCTTGGAAACCAGTCAAAAATAATCGCATTAATGACGCAAGCCTCTATGCTCAGGAAATATATGCGCAAGGTATGAAAGAAGTCGTTGATTGCATTTCAATGGAGCTTGATGCTTGCAAGTTCAGATTTTCTAAGGGTAATCAAATATTGGAAGTCAAAACGATCACACGGCAATTGAGTGTGGATTCATTCCGCACCTATAAAAAGCGCTAGCCCTTATTTATACGCACATTAAGCATAATCCCTATCTTTTTTGGTAAAATGATAAATTCATTCAAGCCTTTACAAGCCTAGAACGCTGGCAATTTGATTAGGAATTCACATGCTGTTAATGATCGACAACTATGACTCGTTCACTTATAACCTAGTGCAATATCTGGGCGAGCTTGGGCAAGAGGTTTTAGTTTACCGTAATGATGAAATTGACCTCGCCAAAGTTGCTGCGTTGAACCCTGATCATATCGTCATTTCACCAGGTCCATGTACGCCAAATGAGGCTGGCATTAGCGTGCCATTGATTAAACAATTTGCCGGAAAAATTCCTTTGCTGGGCGTGTGCTTGGGTCATCAAAGTATAGGCCAGGCTTTTGGCGGCAATATCATTCACGCCAAACAACTCATGCATGGCAAAACGTCGCTGATTTATCATAACGATGTTGGCGTGTTTAAAGGCTTGCCAAACCCATACACCGCTACGCGCTACCACTCATTGGTGATAGAAAAAGAAACTCTGCCCGACTGCTTGGAAATTACTGCATGGACTGAAGATGGTGAAATCATGGGTGTGCGCCACAAAACGCTTGCAGTAGAAGGCGTTCAGTTCCACCCGGAATCTATTTTGACTGAGTATGGTCACGAATTATTGAACAACTTTTTAACCGCTTATTAATTGTTGAAAGCGCATTTCTAGTGAATTATTCGCAAATTCTTAACCAGCTTATTAATCAGCAAGATTTAAGCTTTGAAGTGATGCAAGCCATCATGCGCCAAGTGATGAGTGGTGAGTTAACTCCAGCGCAAATTTCTGCATTGTTGGTAGCGCTGCGCATGAAAGGTGAAACCGTAGACGAAATTGCCGCAGCGGCGAGCGTAATGCGCGAACTTTCCACCAAGGTCAATGTTGCCGCATCCAGACACTTAATTGATACCTGCGGTACTGGTGGCGATGGCATTCAAACTTTTAATGTTTCTACCACCAGCGTGTTTGTGGCTGCTGCGGCTGGTGCCAAAGTCGCCAAACACGGTGGCCGCTCAGTGTCATCTGTATGCGGCAGCGCCGACGTGTTGGAAGCTTTGGGCGTGAACGTGAATCAAACCCCGGAACAAGTCGCCAACTGCATCAACACGCTAGGTGTGGGCTTTATGTTTGCGCCGAACCACCATAGCGCGATGAAACATGCAGCGCCAGTGCGTAAAGAGTTAGGTGTGCGTACCATGTTTAATTTACTGGGGCCACTCACCAATCCTGCACATGCAAAAAACCAATTATTGGGCGTATTTTCGCAAAGCCTTACCGGCAAATTAGCGCATGTGCTGCAACAGCTTGGCAGCGAGCATGTGATGGTGGTGTGCGGCGCTGACGGCATGGATGAAATTTCGTTTTCCGGTGACACTTATGTCGCTGAGCTTAAAAACGGTAAAGTTGAAGAATACACTGTAAACCCGCAGCAGTTTGGTTTAGGCCTGCACAATGTCAGCAGCATTAAAGTTGCTAACGCACTTGAATCAAAAAACATGCTGTTGGATGTGTTGTCAGGTAAAGCAGGCGCGGCGCGTGATATTGTATTGCTCAATGCAGGTGCCGCTATTTATGTAGCTGGCCTGACACCTTCGTTGCAGGCGGGCATAGACCATGCTGCACATACGTTGGATAGCGGTAAAGCATTACAAAAATTACAGGAACTCATCGCATTAACTCAAGCATGATGCGCCTTAAAAATAGCCTATGGCTAGCGCTGCTGGCATTATGCTTAAGCGCATGCCAGCCTAGCCAAGCAGAGTATGCGCAGCTAGTCGAAGCAGATGCCAAAAGTAGTATAGTGAGCGCTGATAAGGCTGACAATTCTGCAATAGTTGCAGCGTTTCACGCGAAAAAAAGTGATGTTCAGGTTAGCGGTAAAGGTGTGGTCAGCAAACTGCTAAACGATGATAACAAAGGTGCGCGACATCAAAAATTTTTGGTCAAAATCAATGCACAGCAAACTTTGTTGTTTGCACACAATATTGATTTAGCACCTAGAGTACCGCTGCAAGCTGGCGATGAAATCAGTTTTTATGGGGAGTATGTATACAACCCCAAAGGTGGCATCATCCACTGGACGCATCATGCCCCGCGTGGTGACCATGTAGCGGGTTGGATTATGCATAACGGCATTAAATATCAGTAATCAAATTAAACTATGAATAGTTAAGAATAGCGAAACACACATGTCAGATATACTGAATAAAATTATCGCCACTAAACAACTGGAAGTTGCAGCGGCAAAACAGCAAAAGCCATTGAACATAGTGCAAGCAGAGGCAAGCGCTGCTAGTGCGCCACGTGATTTTGTGGGCAGCATACGCGCTAAAATTGCCAGCAACCAGGCCGCGGTGATTGCCGAAATTAAAAAGGCTAGCCCATCCAAAGGGGTGATTCGCGCGGACTTCCAACCTACCGAGATTGCCAAAAGCTATGAGCAAGGCGGCGCTGCATGTTTGTCAGTGCTCACTGACGTTGAGTATTTTCAAGGCTCAGCTGAATATTTAAAGCAAGCACGTGCGGCGTGCAGCCTGCCCGTGTTGCGCAAAGATTTCATGATAGATGCTTATCAAGTATATGAAGCACGTGCCATGGGCGCGGATTGTATTTTGCTGATTGCCGCTGCGATTGATTTAGCTACCATGCGTGCGCTGGAAAAAGTTGCGCACAGCTTAGGTATGGCGGTGCTGGTTGAAGTACACAACGCTGAAGAACTAGATTTAGCCTTACAGCTGGACACACCCTTATTAGGCATTAATAACCGTAATTTGCGCACCTTTGAAGTGACGCTGGATACAACATTAGGTTTGCTAGCGCGCATTCCAAACAACAAAATTGTGGTCACAGAATCTGGTATTTTTACCGCGGAAGATGTAGCGTTAATGCGTAAAAATAATGTGCATACATTCTTGGTAGGCGAAGCGTTTATGCGCCAGCCAGAACCAGGTGTTGAGCTGGCAAAAGTGTTTGCTTAGAACAGTTGCCGTATTAAAAATACTTAGCAAATGCACTTTTGATGGGGTCTTCAGGCAAACTTGCAGAAAATCCGTCATTCCCTCCTACGCGGGAATGACGAAAATTGTAAATTAGGAAAAAACAATGAGCTATCCCTATGCCCGCCCGCGCCGTATGCGTAAAGACGAATTCTCACGCCGCTTGATGCGCGAAAACGTACTGACTGCTAACGACCTGATTTATCCGGTATTTGTACTCGATGGCGAAAACCGCATTGAAGAAGTCGCCTCTATGCCGGGCGTAAAACGCCGGCGTAAAACGCCAGAGCATCGATATATTGCTAAAAACTGCGGCAGAATGTGTAGCGCTTGGCATTCCGGCGATTGCCTTATTTCCGGTAGTAGACAGCCAATTCAAAAGTCTGGATGCTGCTGAAGCTTACAACCCTGATGGCTTGGTGCAGCGCACTGTAGCTGCGCTAAAAAAAGCATATCCTGAATTAGGGGTGATTACTGACGTAGCGCTTGACCCTTACACCACACATGGACAAGATGGCCTGATTGATGAATCTGGCTATGTACTCAATGACGAAACCATTGAAGTTTTAGTTAAACAAGCCATTTCACACGCCAATGCCGGTGCGGATATTGTTGCCCCCAGCGACATGATGGATGGCCGTGTTGGACAGATTCGCGAGGCGCTGGAAAGCACCCGCAACATACACACCAAAATTCTGGCCTATTCTGCTAAATACGCCTCTGCGTTTTATGGGCCATTTCGCGATGCGGTTGGCTCGGCGGCTAACTTGGGTAAAGGTAATAAATATACCTATCAAATGGACCCTGCCAATAGCGATGAGGCCATGCAAGAAGTGGCGCTGGATATTTCAGAAGGTGCGGATATGGTGATGGTAAAACCCGGCATGCCTTATTTGGATATTGTGCGTCGCGTCAAAGATGAATTCGGCGTGCCGACCTACGCTTATCAGGTGAGTGGAGAATACGCCATGCTTAAAGCTGCCGCACAAAATGGCTGGTTGGATGAGAAAGCTTGCGTCATGGAAAGCTTGCTAGCGTTTAAACGCGCTGGTGCAGATGGTATTTTGACTTACTTTGCGATGGATGTAGCGCGCTGGTTAAAAGCGAATTAACCAGCTTTATTGTCGCGTGCGAATTAAACATGCGCCAGTAAGCTTTTTACACCTTCAACGTTGAGCCTATCAGCATTACTACCATCCGCAGTTCGTTTGGTTGCCACGCGGATATCATCCACATCAAACACGCTGAGCTTAATGAGGCCTTTTTCAGTTTCTAGCGTGAAAACCGGTACCGTTTTGCGGTTATCGCCTTTTTTATCACGCTTGCCATCGTTCATCACACGATAAGACTTTTCATTCACATCAAACGGGATTTGCTGATTCAGCAAAAACATTTCTACTTCTTTAATGCTATCTGCAAACAAATGAATATGGGTTTCAGCCATAAGCCCTGCGGTACCATCCAAAACTGCGCCTGTTAAATGCGGGTTAAAGCGCTCTAGCAGCTGCATGGTAAAGAGAGCGTTAACCCTTAATTCACGCAGATTTTCTGGCTGTTCTTCACTTAAAAATAGTGCGTTATAAA
The DNA here is from genome assembly GCA_002281815.1 of Methylotenera sp. 24-45-7. GTDB lineage: Bacteria > Pseudomonadota > Gammaproteobacteria > Burkholderiales > Methylophilaceae > Methylotenera. Next base: position 5,182 of record NCHI01000089.1, on the reverse strand, counting down.
GTTTTAACTCTTCTTCAATTTCGGCATTAGAAGGCAAAATGCTGTTTTCAACAGCACCTACTTGGCGGCCAGCCTTTTTTTTTGCATAAGCAAAGTCAGATACACCCTCTTCGGCCATCATACGTGCCGCCTGCTGCGCAATTAATTGCCGTAAATGCTGAGAGTTTTCTTTTGCCATAGTCTGAATTCACATTGAATTTTGAGCCTGAGGCCAGATTGAGTATGGCCTAGAATGCTAGCTAGATTATTTAATTTTAATGTCTAATTGTTTCAGTTTTCGGTATAAATGTGTGCGCTCAAGCCCGGCTAATTCAGCTAATTTACTCATGTTTCCTCCCACATTTTTCATGTGATAGGCAAAATATAAACGCTCAAACGCGTCACGCGCCTCGCGCAATGGCAGCTCAAAATGCGCATCTGACAATACATTTTCGTGATGTGGGCTAGTAGCAACTTTAGCCTCCACTATTTGTGGCGCTTCTCCAAACTGGTTGAGCACGCGCTGCACATCATCCAAGGTGATTTTTTCACCTAAACTAGTTTGTATCAAGTTGCGAATCACCGAGTCGAGTTGCGCAATATCTCCAGGCCAGCTTGCATTGCGTAAGGCATTTAATGCGGCAATATCGAACTCACAATAAGGAACACTCGAAAGCTCAAACTGCAAATTGGCAATAGCAACAGCCAAATCAGGAATATCTTCTTTGTGTTCTTCAAGCGCTGGCACACGTAATGAAACCGCAGATAATATTTGCAGCAGGTTATGGTCAAACAACCCTTCTGCCTGCAACTTAGGTAGATTTTCGCTGGTGGCACACACTACGCGCACGTTATATTTATCAGCTTTGGTAATGAGCAATAGCAAGCCTTTTTGCTCAGTTTTATTAAGTTCAGCAATATCGTTTAAGTACAGCACGCCATCACGCACCTGTTCCAGCACGTCCATAGGCGCTGTGACTAACTGTCCATAATCCGTCAGTTGTAGCCATGGGGTATTGGCAGCTTGCAAGAAGCGTGCACATAGCTCAGCCCCACAACCTTTGGGGCCAATTAACAATACCGGACTAGGGCCATGATTGGTACTGGATGCGATTTTATCTAGGCGTTCTTTTAACGCGACAATCAGCTGACTTTTACCCAGATTAGTCAGGCTCATTTCAGACTTAGGTAACTGTTCACTGTGCTTGAGTGCGGTTGCCACTGTTTTTAAAAGTTTTTGTAAGGCGATAGGCTTTTCAAGAAAATCGAATGCACCGATACGCGTAGCTTCAACCGCGGTATCAATCGTGCCGTGACCGGACATCATCACTACTGGCATGGTGAGCAATCCACCATTAGCCCACTCTTTTAGCAAAGTAATGCCGTCACAATCCGGCATCCAAATATCCAATAACACTACGTCCGGGCGCTCATGTAAGCGCATGGCGCGAGCGGCGGCGGCGTTTTCGGCAAGATCAACACGGTAGCCTTCATCTTGCAAAATATCTCGCAATAATTCTCGAATACCAATTTCGTCATCGACGACTAATATATATTTTGATGCCATATGCGTTTATCTATGAATTCACTCAAACTTAAACTTCTGTGACCGGGCTTAATAAAGGAATACTGATGGTCACGACTGCCCCTAGCGTATCGTCCTTGGCGTTACCGGTATTTTCTACTTTAATGCTGCCTTTGTGTTCCTCAATAATTTTTTTCACAATCGCCAAACCTAGCCCAGTGCCATGCGGCTTACTAGTGACGTATGGCTCAAATATATGCTGCATCATTTCAGCGGCAAAGCCGCCACCATTATCCTGCACTGTTAATACCAGCATATTGTGAATAGTTTCTGTACTCACCGAAATCAGCGCTGATTTTTTATCGGCAAGTGCATCCTGCGCATTTTGCAATAAGTTATGCAACACCTGACGCAACATCGTCGTATCGCCACGAATCACACAAGGTGCAGTGCTCAGTGTTTGCTGCATACGAATTTTAGGCAAATCGTACAGCGACATCACTTCTCGAATCAGCATATTTAAATCTAACTGATCAAAATGTGGTGCCGGTGAACGCGCGTATTCGCTAAATTCATTCACCATTTTTTTCAAAGCATCCACCTGATTGACTATAGTTTCAGTTGAACGCTGTAGTATTTTCGCATCCGCAGGTTCTAGTTTGTCGTGCAATTTATGCGCCATACGCTCAGCCGATAGCTGTATTGGTGTCAGCGGATTTTTAATTTCATGTGCCAAACGACGTGCCACTTCACCCCAAGCCGCATCGCGCTGCGCTTGTACCATGGCAGTGGCATCATCAAATACCGCCACATAACCACCGTCTGGTAAGCGCGTGCCGCGCACGGTAATAATCTGCTTACCTTTAGCGGTAGCAATTTCAACCTGTGTTTGCACATCTTCTTTAGCGGCCATTTTTTGGCCAGATTCATGCTGGCTATTGAGCGCAATCGCCTGAAAGAAATTGGCCAGTTGTGCCTGCTTAGCAATAATCATATCTGGCGTAAAACCGACATAAGCCTCGAGTGAAATACCTAAAATATGTACGGTTGCCTCATTGAATGTGCGCAGTTCACCGCGCTCATTTAACGCCAACACACCTGACGACAAATGCGCGAGTATGGTTTCTAAATAGCCACGCGCAGCCTCGACGCGCGCGCGGTTTCTGTCTGCCGCTTTTCTGGCATCTCCCAATTGCTGCGTCATGCTGTTAAACGATTGCACCAACACCCCAAGCTCGTCTTTACCGTGCGCGGGCAAAATAATGCCATAGTCGCCGCTCGCAATCGCGCGCGTACCTTCAGCCAATACACTGAGTGGCGCAGATAATCTACGACTCAACACGAAGGCAATGGCAACAGCAGTAAAAATCGCTAATATCATCACCAAAGTTAAAGTGAGTGCAAACACCTGCTTCAACGCGGTTCGACTGTAGGATAATTGTTGATATTCCTGATACACGTCTTGCACCGCTTCAGCTGTAGTCGCTAACGATTTGGGCACCGGTTGCAATAATTGCAAAATACGCGTTTCACCTGCAATATCCTGCACACTCACCGGCACCAACACACGTAAAAACAGACCCTTACCTTCGATTGGTTCAATATTGCCGTAGATACGCTGCCGCGCCTGCCTTAACTGCGTCACTGTGGGCAACTCAGGTAAAAAACTACTAGAATCGCTACTGGATACCGATAAAATTCGCCCTTGCGGCGTGAGCAAGGTCGCGTCCTGAATACCGCCCTTTTCACGTAGATCATTCAGCATTGCATAATGCACGTTCGCCGGCTGAAAAGCCAAGCTGGTTGCCATACTCTCGCCTTTTTCCTTCACGTCTGCCAGCATGATATCCAGCGCGGTTCGACCTAAATTCAAGCCGCCTTCAAGTGCAGATTCAACTTTGACGTTAAACCAAGACTCGATAGAGCGTGTCAAGAAGTTGACCGATACCATGTACACAATCAAACCCGGAATAATCGCCATCAGCGCAAAAGAACCCAACAAGCGCAAGGTAAAACGGCTACCCATCACACGGGCGCGAATGTTGCGGTATAAACTAAATAGCTGCACCCCAATCAATAGCACCAGCATGATTGCCAACGCAATGTTAAGTGCTACTAATAAACTGTAATACTCTCCCGATGCGGCGGTTTTTGCACTTGCGTTTGACAGCAAATACAACAAAAACCCACCTGAAACAGCACTGATGTAAACAATGTATTTCATTTAAGTATATTTGGCGTCCACTCAAAACGCTGTGAAATCATTTTCCAATCGTTCGATGCAATACCTTCAACTTGCAGTGCTTTAGGCAGCTTTTTGTGATCAAGGCGCATTAACAATAAAGCTTGATAAGATTCACCTTTCTCCATATCGGTTTTTTCAAACACTTTTAAGTCTTGAATAATCGATAAATCTTCTATAGCACCATCCAGCGTTGGATATGTGCGCTGCTGTTCGTTGCGAATCACAATATACTGCCGCGATAGCGCGTGGTAGCTTAAGCTGACTGGCTGCACTGTGGTTGCCACCTCATCGTTAAACCAATATTGCCGCGGGCGCACCAATTGAAATTCAATTAAAAAGTTGAAGGTAAAGCCTTTTTGTATGGCCTTTTCCATCTCGGCACTTACATTAATTTCCACGTCTGCGTTAAGCAATACGTCATTTTCATAAGTGATTAAATTAGCACTTCTGATATGCAAACTATTGCCGCTGGCAAAGCTTAAGACTACAAAAAATAGCAGACTTAAGCCAAAAAATAGCTGTTTAATTTTTTTGCAATAATGCATAAAAAAAGCCGTCATGCGCGGTTGAGGGAATCAGCTGACCATGCAGCTGGCTAACGGCTGATGAGAAAACTTGTGATGGCAATTCGAGCTGCTTGGCATCTGGATGTTGTGATAAAAATTTGTTCACTTGTTCTTGATTTTCTTCATTAAAAACAGAGCACGTTACATAAAGCAATTTACCGCCTTTTGCCAATAATTGCCACAGATTAGGCAAAATTTTAGCCTGTTGTGCAGCAAACGATTTTATATCCTGCTCACGGCGTAACCATTTAATATCCACGTGCCTACGCACAATGCCAGAAGCGGTACAAGGCACATCTGCCAAAATTCTATCAAATGGCTGCCCGTGATGCCAATCGGCACTTGCTGCATCGCCCACAGCTAAATCCGCAGTTAACTGCAAGCGCGTTAAATTGTTTTGTACGCGCTGCAAGCGCAATTCATCGTTATCGATTGCGGTTAATTGGACATCACATAGCTCTAGGATATGTCCGGTTTTTCCGCCTGGCGCTGCACAGGCATCCAACACACGCATACCACTTTGTAAATCTAGCAAATGTGCTGCAAGCTGAGCTCCATAGTCTTGCACAGAAACAATGCCATCATTGAAGCCAGGGATTTTTTCTACCATCAACGGCTTGACCAGCAATACTGCTTGCCCACCAATATGACTGGCTTCAATATCCTGACGTTCAAGCAAACGTAAATAATCTTCAACACTAATTTTTTTGGTATTCACCCGCAACGTCATGGGGGGGTGCTGATTACCGGCTGTGAGCATGCTTTCCCAATGTTGTGGATATTGAGTTTTCAACTTGCTAATCCACCATTGCGGGTAAGAATATAATCCAAGCTCACTTTTGCGCACCAAGTCAGCCAACTGTGTTT
>NCHI01000088.1 GCA_002281815.1 Methylotenera sp. 24-45-7 | reverse complement strand
TTATGCTTTGTTTTGCAAAGATTCCAGCGCTTCCCAACGCAATAGTTTTTCTTCAATTGTAGTTTCAATTTCGCTTAATTTCGCTTGCAGATTTTTCACCATTTCAGCGTTGCCATAGGTTTCAGGTTTGGCAAGTTCTTCGCCAATTTTTGTTTGCTCTAACTCCAGCTTTTCAAGTTCTGCGGGCAGGGTTTCTAACTCTTTTTGCTCTTTAAAACTCAGTTTTGCAGGTGCTGGTTTGCTTGCATTTGTTGTGGGTATGCTTGTTTGCTTTTGTTTCACTTGCTCGGCCGATTTTTGATCATCGGTGCGCTTTTGTGTGAAGCGTTGCCAGTCGTCGTAGCCGCCACCAAACTCGGTGAGTATGCCGTTGCCTTCAAACGCAATCACTTGTGTGACTGTGTTTTCTAAAAATGCACGGTCATGGCTGACTAAGAATAGGGTGCCTTGGAATTCTTGCAGCAAGCTTTCTAGTAGCTCTAGTGTGTCAATATCTAAATCATTAGTGGGTTCATCCAACACTAAAATATTGGCAGGGCGGGCAAATAAACGCGCGAGTAACAAGCGATTGCGCTCACCACCAGAGAGAGATTTCACCGGGGAGCGCGAGCGTTGCGGCGGGAATAAAAAGTCTTCCAAATAGCTGATTACATGTTTACGTTCATTGCCAATCTCTACAAAATCAGACCCCGGGCTAATGGTGTCGGCCAATGTGGCTTCTTCATCAAGCTGTTCGCGCATTTGGTCAAAATAGGCCACGCTTTGTTTTGTGCCGCGTTCGATATGGCCGCTATCAGGTTCTATTTCACCCAAAATGAGTTTAAGCAAAGTCGTTTTGCCAATGCCGTTAGGCCCCAGCAAGCCAATTTTGTCGCCACGTAAAATACGTGTGCTAAAGCTTTTAATCAGGTTTTTATCACCGTAAGATTTGCTGACTTTATCTAACTCTGCAATCAATTTACCGCTGCGTTCGCCGGCATCTACGTTGAGTTTGACATTGCCTTGGCGGTCGCGACGCGCAGCGCGCTCTAAACGCAAGGCTTCTAGTCTGCGCACGCGGCCTTCGTTACGGGTACGGCGTGCTTTAATGCCTTGTCTAATCCACACTTCTTCTTGCGCTAAAAACTTATCAAACTTGGCGGCATGGGTTTCTTCCACTGCTAGTAGTTCTTCTTTTTTGCTTTGATACTGGGTGAAATTGCCCACAAAATCTGTGAGATTGCCGCGGTCTAGTTCGGTAATACGGGTGGCGAGTTTGTCTAAAAAGCGGCGGTCATGGGTAATAAACAGCACGCTGCCGTTAAAACTTAATAGCAAGTCTTCTAGCCATTCAATTGCGCTTAAATCCAGATGGTTGGTAGGCTCATCTAATAACAGCACTTCAGGTTCTGCTACCAGTGCGCGCCCAAGCGCCACACGTTTGCGCCAGCCACCGGATAGTGTGCTAATTAAAGCGTCAGCATCCAGATTTAAGCGGCTTAGCACGGCTTCTACGCGTGACTGTGCTGCCCAACCATTTTGTAAATCCAGCTCATGTTGCAGCGCTTGCATACGCGTCATCAGCGCATCAATATCTGCGTCTGGCATGCCCATGTCATGCGTTACCTGATGATAATCAATAATAATCTGCTGCAAGTTACCCAAGCCTTCGGCAACTGCTTCAAACACGGTATGGCTGGCATCCAGCTCAGGCTCTTGTGGCACATATACGATGCGTGCATTAGGCGCGCGCCACACGCTGCCATCATCCAGCTTAGATGTTCCGGCAATCACTTTAAGAAGGCTGGATTTACCAGCGCCATTGCGGCCAATTAAGCCTACGCGTTCGCCTGCATCTAATTGGAAAGCAGCATGGTCGAGCAGGGCGTGGTGACCGTAGGCGAGGGAGGCGTTATCTAAGGTGATGTAAGGCATGTGTTACTTTCAATAATTGTGTTAACTGGTTTTGCTTAGCATAGCGCGTATATTCGCCATTTTGGATTTACCAAAATCTTTGCTAGCTTCCGGATCTTTGTTAAATGGGTTGCCAAAGTGCCGCACGTCATCTTTAGGAATCTCTGCAATAAAGCGGCTGGGTTCGCACATTTCCATTTCGCCAGCGCGTTTACGTTTTTTACACCATGAAATATTCAGCGACTTTTGCGCACGGGTAATGCCCACATACATCAAGCGGCGCTCTTCTTCTATCTTATCGTTATCCACACTTTCACGGTGCGGCAAAATACCTTCTTCAACGCCAATCAGAAACACGTGCCCAAATTCCAAGCCTTTAGCGGCATGCAGAGTGGAGAGTTTAACCGCATCAGGTTCGCCATTTTCGCGACCTTCCAGCATGCTCATTAGCGACACCATCTGCGTCAGTTCAAGCAGGTTTTTACCGTCCGATTCGTTGCCGTATTCTGTATTCGGTTCGCTTTTTTTAGTGAGCCAGCCAATAAAATCTTGCACATTAGACCATCTGGTTTCAGCAGCACGCGCTTCTTCTAAATCATATAAGTAAGCTTCATATTGAATGGCGCTGAGCAGGTCATTCAATACTTCACCCGCTGGGTCACGCACGGCACGGTGTTGTAGCTTGTTGATGTATTGGCAGAAATTCAGCAGATCTTCTAGCTGTTTATTGCCGATTTCATTTTGAAAACCGCCTTCAAACGCTGCCGCGAATAATGACATTTTATGTGCGCTGGCATACTCACCCAGCCGCTCCAGTGTGGTGTTGCCTATGCCTTTTTTAGGCGTGGTCGCGGCACGAATAAACGCCGGGTCATCATCTTCATTGGCCACTAAACGCAGGTAGCTGACGATATCTTTAATTTCTGCTTTATCAAAAAACGATTGCCCACCAGAGATGGTGTAAGGGATTTTTTGGTTGCGTAAATGCTGCTCAAAAATACGCGCCTGATGATTGCCGCGATAGAGAATGGCGTAATCTTTATAAAACGTGCGGTTTTCAAACTTGTGCGCTTGCAACTTCATTACCACGCTTTCGGCTTCGTGCTCTTCACTCATCGCGGCGGTGATTTGTATCATCTCGCCGGTGCCAAGCTCACTCCATAGTTTTTTCTCAAACAATTTGGGATTGTTGCTAATGACCTGATTGGCAGCGCGTAAAATACGCACCGTAGAGCGGTAGTTTTGTTCCAGTTTAATTACTTTAAGTTTGCTGAAATCATGGGTCAGTTGGCGCAGATTTTCTACATCAGCGCCGCGCCAGCCATAAATAGCTTGGTCATCATCGCCCACGGCAGTGAATTGGCCGCGCACGCCGGTGAGCATTTTTACCAGCTTGTACTGGCAGGCGTTGGTGTCTTGATATTCATCAATCAGTAAATATTGCAGCTTGCGTTGCCATTTATTTAGTGCATCTTCGTGCTGCTCAAATAGCTCAACCGGTAGCTTAATCAGGTCATCAAAATCCACCGCTTGATAAGCTTTAAGCGTTTGCTGATAAATCTGATAAACCCGCGCTGCCGCAGTTGTAAGATCCTCATCGGCTTGCGCTTTAGCTTGATCAGGGTTAATAAATGCGTTTTTCCAGTTGGAAATCTGCCATTGCGTTTTGCGCAACAGCTGTTTGTCGGTGGTGGCCAACACATCCGCCAAAATTTTATAGCTGTCAGATGAATCTAAAATCGAGAATTGTGGTTTGTAACCAAGCAGAGCAGCCTCAGCACGCAGCATTTGCAGGCCGAGCGAGTGAAAAGTAGCAATGGTCAGGCCTTTGATATTAGTGCCCTGCATCAGCTTAGAAACGCGCTCCTGCATTTCGAGTGCGGCTTTATTGGTGAAGGTAATGGCCGCGATTTCTTTTGGGCTATAACCCGCTTCGTTAATCAGATAGCTGATTTTTTGCGTGATGACGCGGGTTTTACCGCTACCTGCGCCGGCAAGGACTAATAGAGGACCATCAAGATATTTCACCGCCTCGCGTTGAGGCGCGTTCATAGAGTTAAGCATGGGGGTTATTTTTGTTTAGCTTCGCCTAACCATGACTGAAATTCGCTTAATGTCATGATCGGTGGTGTATTGAATGAATGCTTGATTTCCAGTAAATCTAAATCGCCTGTTACCAACGCAGCAGCACTAGAAACCACTGCCAAATTGAGAAATATCTGATCGTTTGGATCCCTTATTTTAGGCAGATTAGGCGCTATTTCAGTATTAGTAACCACTTGTGCATAAGGTAAAAAATCTGCAAGTAAGGTATGTTGCTCATCTTGAGTGAGCTTGAATTTCGGGTAATGAAGCACGCGCATCAGTTCTGCTGTGGTGGCTTTATCCACGATAGGGGTGATGGTGCCAGACTGCCACGCATGGCGCAGACAAGCAAAATTTTGTTTGGAGAACAATAGCGCTGAGACAACGCAATTGGTGTCTAGCACAACTTTAACAGCCATTATTTCTTCCTTGCCCACGCAACAGCATCTGCGACATCTTGCTCGCTGATTCCTAGGGCTTCCAGCTTAGCGCGCACTGCATCTGCTTTTTGTATTCTAACTGGCGTCAGGATAACGCGCCCGTTGTCGATCTCGACTTCAAAATAGTCTGCATTGCCTACAGATTGCACGATGGACTTTGGCAAAGTAAGTTGATTTTTGCTGGTCATTTTAGCTAGCATGGCATTCACCGATAAGAATAGTAAGAAAGTAAGAATATATTACTTAAAGTGTGTTGTGCTGTCTAGTTAATGTTTGAGTCAGAACTGTGTCGCGCAGGCGAGCCCACTTATGGATATCCGCGGCTAAATAGGTTTTGTTTCTGGTTCTATATCTGTATTTGCTTGAGGTTCAGGAGCCGTTGCCGCCATCATCTCCGCGCGTGATGTCGGTGACTCCAGACTCACGCGGCCAATCGCACCACTGCGGTAATCGGTTAAAAAAGCGACAGCGGTCTTTTCCATATCCCATAAACCGTCATGGCGTTTGTAAGAGCGACGTTTGGCGATGGCTTCTAATAAATCTACGCCATCCATTTGCATGACATCTAGCTTCATGGCATCTAATTTATAGCGAGTATTTAAAAGGGCAGGGTAAGACTTTAATAAAATATTAGCTAAAAACGTCGCTACATCTTCATCAATCACCGCGTTGCGGCCAATAGCGTGGCTGGCAGCCAGCATGTAGCCATCAGACTCATAAGCGATTCTTGGCCACATCATGCCAGGGGTGTCGGTAATGCTCATGGTGTCATCAATATCAAAGCGTTGCTGGCTTTTGGTCACGGCCGGCTCATCGCCTACTTTGGCGACGCGGCGGTTGAGCAGAGCGTTCATCAGCGTAGATTTACCTACGTTAGGTATGCCCATAATCATCATGCGTAACGCTTTTAAATGTGTGCCGCGATGTGGTGCAATTTTGCGGCAAATAGCCGGAATCTTTTTGGCGTCACCGGGTTTTTTGCAAGACAGTGCAACCGCTTTAGTGTTGGGTTGGGCATTGAAATAATTAAGCCAAGCTTGGGTTATATCCGGGTCAGCTAAATCTGCCTTGTTTAAAATTTTAAGCTGCGGGCGCTGACGAAATAAACGCATTTCATCAATCATAGGATTGTGGCTGGCCGCAGGTACACGCGCATCCAACACCTCAATCACCATGTCGGTATACTCCATGGTTTCTTCGGCTTTTTTGCGTGCTTGGGTCATGTGCCCCGGATACCATTGAATTGCCATCTATTTCATTCCTTATTAACTTTGACTTTGTTGCCTGCGCCTAGCCATCGTTGATGATAGAACGAAATCTAAGCTTTAACGCAAAACGTTATTTTAACATTGAGTGCTTGTCTTAAAGTTTTTATCTGTGTTTATCTGCGTTCATCTGTGGCTAAATTATTTAAGTTAAAATAACGCCATGACTAATATCCCCGAAATCAGACCCAATCAATCCATCGCGCTGCTCAAGGCGCTACATATTCTCACGCGTGACGGTAAGTTGAATCAAGATAGCCGCCGCAAGTTAAAGCAGGTGTATCACTTGGTGAATTTCATTGAGCCACTATTTAACGAGGTGTTGGCTGCTAACCCCAATCCGGTGTTGGTAGACCACGGCGCGGGTAAGTCTTACTTAGGCTTTATTTTGTATGACTTGTTGTTAAAACAGTTGGATAGTGGGGTGGTGATTGGCATCGAAACGCGTGCTGATCTGGTGACGCGTTCAAAAGAGTTGGCGGCAGAGTTGGGTTTTGCCCGTATGCAGTTTGAGCATTTAACCGTTGAAGAGTCGATAGTTTCGCCAGTGATTCCTACGCAGGTAGATATTGTGACTGCTTTGCATGCTTGTAATACAGCAACCGATGATGCGATTCAGTTTGGCTTGAAAAAGCGTGCTAAGTACATGGTGTTGGTGCCATGTTGTCAGGCCGAAGTGGCTGAAGTACTGAGACGACATAAAAATGAGAGTTTTGCTAAAACACCACTCAGTGAAATATGGCGACACCCGATTCATACGCGTGAGTTTGGCAGCCAAATTACCAATGTGTTGCGCTGCTTGAAGTTGGAAAGTGCGGGTTACAGCTTAACCGTGACTGAATTGGTAG
>NCHI01000087.1 GCA_002281815.1 Methylotenera sp. 24-45-7 | reverse complement strand
AAGCTCTTTGGCCAAGCTCACGAAATATTCAACATTATGCACCGGGCTAGTGGTGTAGCTAAGCGTGCCTTCTGCATGTTTACCAACTTTTTTGACAGCTTCAATTGAAGTTTTCAAATTACGGATATCATTCATCGCGTCAAACACACGGAACACATCCACGCCGTTGTCTGCTGATTTTTGTACAAACGCGCGCACTACATCGTCAGAATAATGACGATAGCCTAATAGGTTTTGACCTCTAAGCAGCATTTGAATACGGCTATTAGGTAAGGCTTTACGTAATTTTGCCAAGCGCTCCCAAGGGTCTTCTTTCAAGAAGCGTACGCAGGCATCAAACGTTGCACCACCCCATGCTTCAAGTGACCAAAAGCCAATAGCATCAAGCTTCGCACAAATCGGGAGCATGTCTTCTGTGCGCAAACGCGTTGCTATCAGTGATTGATGTCCATCACGTAAAACTAATTCGGTAATATGTACTTTTGCCATTGTTTAATCTATCGCTTTAAGGTTTAAGTTAATTTTGTATGCTGTAAGCAATTAAATGCCTTCGTGTGCGGCAATCGCCGCTGAGATGGCTGCTGCAATTAGTTCCGGAGGCAGCTCATTCGCATAATTGGTGAGTTCAGGGTGCGACTCTACGAAGCTGGTATTAAATTCCGCGTTTCTGAAATCTTCGTGTTTCAGAATCTGTTGGTAGTAAGGAATTGTCGTTTTTACACCATAAATTAGCATGTCATCCAGCGCACGGCGTCCGCGCTCGATTACGCCTTCCCAATTCAATGCCCAAACTGTAAGTTTTGCACACATAGAATCGTAATAGGGTGGAATCACGTAACCACTGTAAATCGCAGCGTCCATGCGAATGCCAGGACCACCTGGCGCATAGTAGCGCGTAATTTTACCAAAGCTAGGCAAAAAGCCATTTTTTGGATCTTCAGCATTAATGCGGAATTCCATCGCATAGCCACGGAATTGCACGTCACTTTGCTTGTATTGTAATGGCAAGCCATAAGCAACACGAATTTGCTCTTGCACAATATCAATACCAGTAATAGTTTCTGTCACGGTATGTTCAACTTGCAAACGTGTGTTCATTTCCATGAAGTAGAAAGTATTGTCTGAGTCTAATAAAAACTCAACTGTACCTGCATTTTCATAACCAACAGCCTTGGCTGCTTTTACTGCTAAACCGCCGATATAGTCGCGCTGCGCTTGACTGAGTTGTGGTGATGGTGCGATTTCAATCAGCTTTTGATTGCGGCGCTGAATAGAGCAGTCACGCTCAAACAAGTGAATGACGTTACCTTGTGAATCCGCCAGCACTTGCACTTCAATATGACGCGGTGAAACAACGCATTTTTCAAGAAATACTTCAGGCTTACCAAAAGCTTTGCTGGCTTCACTAATCACCCGGTCATAATTACTCAACAGATCTTTTTCACTATCACAGCGACGAATACCGCGACCACCGCCGCCGTTTGTGGCTTTCAGCATGACCGGATAGCCGATTTTTGCTGCAAGTGCGACAGCTTCATCTAAGTCTTCAAGGTTGCCGTTACTACCAGGCGTGCAGGGAATGCCCGCATTGGTCATGGCGTTACGTGCTTGAATTTTGTCGCCCATTTGGCGAATCACATCGGCACTTGGCCCAATAAATTTAACGCCGCGACGCTCACAAATTTCGGCTAATTCTGGATTCTCTGATAGGAAGCCATAGCCAGGATGTAACGCATCACAACCGGTTGCTACTGCAAGATTTACAATATTGTGCGCATTCAAATAGCCTGACACCGGGTCAGTACCAATATGATAGGCTTCATCGGCTTTTTTGACATGCAAAGCTTGACGGTCTGCGTCTGAGTAAATTGCAACAGACTTGATGCCCATTTCTGAGCAAGCGCGTACAATACGCACTGCGATTTCACCGCGATTAGCAACTAGAATTTTTTTGAACACGTAATAAACCTTAAAAATTTAATACAAAAACCCCGTAATTGTAGCATGGGCATGACGATTGCTAAATCCCTTGGGCAAAAAATTAAGCACAAATTCGATTACTCAGCCCCTAAAATATTGGAAATAATTAATCAAAAATGAATAGCCAGTCATTAATTATCGATAACGTTGCCTTTGCTAAAAGAGGCGAGCGTTTAAATGGTCAAATTGCAATCGCTTCTTGTCAAAGATTGCTGGTTTTTTTGCAATCAAAAGCACCGGATTTGTCCAATTCTAGCAGCTATATTTTAGCTACGCGTGATATTGGCTTTTCTTTGGTTGGCGAGCTAGATGCGCTTGGGCGGTATTTTTTACACTTAAACTTAGATGCGCAATTGAATACATACTGTCAGCGCTGCCTAGATTCTATGGTGTTGGGCTTGAAGTTGGATTTTCACTATCTAATCAGCGATAAGGTGGCCGGACTGGCCGAAGATGCATTTGTTGACGACAGTGATGATTTTGATTTGCAAGAACCTAATCAAAGCATGAATCTGATTAGCTTAATTGAAGACGAGTTGATAATGGCTATGCCAATCGCCCCGGCGCATGAGTTTGATTGTTCTAAATTAGCCATGCAAGCTGGCGATAAGCCGAATCCATTTGCGGTACTCAAAGGTCTAATAAAATCATAAAAAAGCCCGATAGAAGCTGACAAAGACTTTGTTTTATATTATTATTGCGAGTTAGTTATTTTTGTAATCTTAAATTAGTGATGCGTTATTCATTTATTGCATCGGTTTGTAAGTAATTGAGATGATGTTTTAATCATTTTATTGGAGTTTTATTATGGCAGTTCAACAAAACAAAAAGACACCTTCAAAACGTGGCATGCACCGTTCACATGACTTTTTGACAAATCCACCATTAGCAGTTGAGCCTACAACAGGCGAGACACATTTGCGTCATCACGTTAGCCCTAACGGCTACTACCGTGGTCGTAAAGTTTTGCCATCAAAAGGCGAGTAATCTTAGCTTAAAGCAAATTTAATATTAACAACGCCTGAAATTGGATTTTTTAAATCAAGTTTACTAGTTTGTTAATGAATCATTTAGCGCCGCTCCAGTGATATGGAGCGGCGTTAGTGTTTTAATGGCACAATGCTGTCATGTGTCGCCAATAAATTGGCTTAACATAAATTTGGTTTATTCGGGTTCTATAGAGCCTATCATTCAAATTGAGTAAAAAGCTACATGGATATTACAATCGCAATTGACGCGATGGGCGGTGATCATGGTCCGCACGTCACCGTTCCTGCTGCATTACAGGCATTAAAATCCGATGAACAGCTAAATGTTGTTTTGGTGGGTTTGACTGATGCTATCGAAGCAGAGCTCAAAGCACATAAAGCTATTACTAGTCCGCGTTTACGTATACATCACGCCAGCGAAGTGGTGACGATGGACGAGTCACCACAAAGCGCCCTTAAGAATAAAAAAGACTCATCGATGCGGGTTGCTATCAACTTGGTAAAAAGCGGTGAAGCGAATGCATGTATCAGTGCTGGCAACACAGGCGCGCTTATGGCGACTGCACGCTTTGTGCTTAAAACACTCCCGGGTATTGATCGTCCTGCCATTGCTTCCGTTTTGCCTAGTGAAAAAGGCAATACTTACATGATGGACCTCGGTGCGAACGCTGACTGTACCCCTCAGCACCTGTATCAGTTTGCGATTATGGGGGCGATGCTGGTCAGTTGCGTTGAGCATAAAGAGCGTCCTACAGTAGGTTTGTTAAACATAGGCTCTGAAGACATTAAAGGTAATGAAGTGGTAAAACAAGCGGGCGAACTGCTTAGGGCTAGCCACTTAAACTTTTATGGCAATGTTGAGGGTGACGATATCTTTAAAGGCACCACAGACTTGGTAGTCTGTGATGGCTTTGTTGGAAACGTGTCGCTTAAAACCACCGAAGGTCTTGCACACATGATGGGTAAATTCTTAACGCAAGAATTTAAACGTAACTGGCTCACTAAAATGATGGCGCTATGTGCAATGCCAGTACTTAAATCTTTTAAAAAACGCCTCGACCCGCGTCGTTACAACGGTGCAAGCTTCTTAGGTTTACGCGGTATTGTCGTTAAAAGCCACGGCGGCGCTGATAGGCTGGCATTTTATTCTGCAATACATGTAGCGATTGAAGAAGCTCGTAGCGGCGTATTGCGCAGAATTACCGAGCAGCTACAAATCGAACATTTACAGCCAACCACCGGCGCTGAACTTTCACAGGACTCACAATGATATATTCCAGAATCTCTGGTACTGGCAGTTATCTGCCTAGCAAAATTCTTACTAATGCCGAACTTGAAAGCATGGTAGACACAA
Organism: Methylotenera sp. 24-45-7; assembly: GCA_002281815.1. Taxonomy (GTDB): domain Bacteria; phylum Pseudomonadota; class Gammaproteobacteria; order Burkholderiales; family Methylophilaceae; genus Methylotenera. Next base: position 2,219 of record NCHI01000087.1, on the reverse strand, counting down.
CAGATGATTGGATTGTTGCTCGCACCGGCATTAAGGAACGTCACATCGCCGCAGAAGGTGAGTTCACCAGCGATTTAGCATGCAATGCTGCTAAAAGCGCCATCGAAAGTGCAGGTGTTGATGCTGCGAAGATTGATTTAATCATTGTTGCCACAACTACGCCTGACAAGATTTTTCCTAGTGTTGCGACTATGGTGCAACGTAAATTGGGTATTGCGGGTTGTCCTGCTTTTGATGTGCAAGCGGTTTGCAGCGGTTTTGTATATGCACTCACGATTGCTGATAACTTTATTAAAACCGGAAGCGCTAAGTGTGCGCTGGTGATTGGTGCTGAAACGTTTTCTCGCATTACTGACTACACAGATCGCGGCAACTGTATTCTGTGGGGTGATGGAGCTGGCGCGGTGATATTGGAAGCTTCTAGTGAGCAAGGTATTATTTCTACGCATTTGCATGCCGATGGTAATTATGAAAACATGTTGCATGTGCCGCGCAGAACCGAGGGTGCGGATACGGTTGTGATGGAAGGTAATCCTGTATTTAAAATGGCAGTAAATACCTTGGATCAAATTGTTGATGAAACCTTAACTGCAAACAATATGCAAAAGTCTGATATTGATTGGCTAGTGCCACATCAGGCGAATATTCGTATTTTGCAGGCGACCGCCAAAAAACTGGATATGAGTATGGATAGGGTTGTGGTTACTGTAGATAAACATGGCAATACTTCAGCCGCTTCAATTCCATTAGCGTTGGATACTGCGGTGCGTGATGGACGCATCAAGCGCGGCGAAATTATTCTTATGGAAGCCTTCGGTGGCGGCTTCACTTGGGGTTCTGCGTTAATTAAATATTAATTAATTCAAATAGTTAAACAATTTACATTAAGTAACTTATGAAAAATATTGCATTCTTTTTTCCGGGTCAAGGTTCACAGTCAGTTGGTATGATGAGTGGCTTTGGCGATTCAGCGATCATCAAAAATACCTTTGTAGAAGCATCTGATATTTTAGGTATTGATTTGTGGAAAATGGCCACAGAAGCTAATGAAAGTATTAACGAAACGTCTAATACACAGCCGATAATGCTAACAGCTGGTGTGGCTACTTGGCGTGCATGGCAAGATGTTTCTGATGTGATGCCTAAGTTACTGGCAGGTCACAGTTTAGGGGAGTACACCGCTTTAGTAGCATCTGGCGCTCTATCATTTAAGGATGCCCTACCATTAGTGCGCTACCGTGCCGAGGTGATGCAGAGCGCAGTGCCAGCTGGTGTTGGCGCTATGGCTGCGATATTAGGTTTGGATGATGACACAGTACGTGCTGTGTGCGCTGAGGCTGCACAAGGTGAAGTGGTAGAGGCGGTTAACTTAAACTCCCCCGGACAAGTTGTGATTGCTGGTAATAAGGCAGCAGTGGAACGTGGTATGGAGTTGGCAAAAGCCAAAGGTGCAAAACGTGCTTTGCCTTTACCGGTGAGCGTGCCATCGCACTGTGCGCTAATGCAGCCTGCAGCTGTTAAGCTTGCGGAGTACTTGAAAAACATTACTGTCAATGTGCCACAGATACCAGTATTGCATAATGCTGATGTTGCAGCCTATAGTGATGTTGCTATGATTAAAGATGCGCTAGTACGTCAGTTATATAGTCCGGTACGCTGGGTAGAAACGGTACAAGCAGTAGCTGCTGAAGGCATCACGCAAACCGCAGAATGCGGGCCTGGAAAAGTGTTGGCTGGTTTAACTAAGCGTATTGTTGCAGAATTGCCTTGTGTTGCATTTACCAACGCTGACGCTTTGCTCGAATTTAAAAATACAATTTAATATAAGTTTTATAGGGGTTCACTATGTTAACTGGACAAATTGCTTTGGTCACAGGCGCTAGCCGTGGTATTGGTGCTGCAATTGCCTTGGAATTAGGCAAGCAGGGCGCAGTAGTCATTGGTACTGCAACTTCAGATAAAGGTGCCACATCTATCTCTGAAACGCTAGCCGCTGCTGGTGTTAAAGGTGAAGGTATGGCGCTGGATGTAAACGATGCAGCGCAGATCGAAGCTACTTTAAAAGCGATCAGTGAAAAATACGGTGAAGTGAGTGTGTTAATTAATAACGCTGGTATCACTAAAGATACTTTATTGATGCGCATGAAAGATGAAGATTGGGATGCGGTGATTAGCACCAATTTAACTTCAGTATTCCGTATGAGCCAAGCGGTGTTGCG
>NCHI01000086.1 GCA_002281815.1 Methylotenera sp. 24-45-7 | reverse complement strand
CCCTTTGGCATTTTACCATGCCAAGCTGCCAAGGTTAAAGCATCTGTGCTGCGCGCATATAAACGCAGAAAATCAGCATTAATTGCTCATTAAGACCATATTGGTTGTTAGTTGGTGCACTGCCAATAATAAAAAAATATATAAGATACTGATTTTTATAAATTTTATAATTGGCACTCATCTTGCTTTTAATATATCAAGCGCATATCTCCAAAATTACGCTTCCTCCCAACCCGCATTACTGTGACCGGTAATGCGGTTTTTTTTATCTACAATTTTGATTAAAGTCTTTTTTGAATTTTTGTGAGTCAAGCTTTACTAAAGTTATAATGCATTCAAGTTTAGCAAAGGACATCAACATGAAATGGACAGACAGTCAGGCAATCGCAGAAGCTCTATACGACACTCACCCAGACATTGACCCCAAGACCATACGCTTCACCGACTTGATGGATTGGGTGATGGCACTGGAGGATTTTAGCGACACGCCAGAAAGATGCGGCGAACGTATTTTGGAAGCGATACAGCTGGCTTGGATTGATGAAGCTGCATAATAGATGCCAGCTTTAGTTCGCGCAGCGCTACGTCTTACTTATCAGCACCATGAATAAAAACGCACTCATCTCTATTGTGATTTGGTTGTGTTTAGCAGGCGTCATTTTCTATCTTGCTGACAGCATCCAAAACCCCAACAAACTCGCAACCTTAGGCAATGCGCATGAGGTTGTGTTAAAACGTGGTTTGGATGGCCACTATCGTACCGAAGCGCTGATTAACGGTGAAAAGGTAACGGTATTGGTTGACACTGGTGCCACTGGTGTTGCCATCTCAAAACGCGTGGCTGATAAACTACAACTCAAAAGTATTAATGCAGTTCGCACCAACACTGCCAACGGTGAGAGTGTGGGCTATATGGTACGTTTGGAATCGGTAAAAGTCGGAGGGGTTGAAGCCAAGAACGTAGCGGCAATGATCGCCCCAGGATTAGACGGTGATGTATTACTTGGCATGTCTTACCTTGGGCGCATGGATGTGCGGCTATATAAAGGCGAAATGACCATTAAACAGGTTGAAAATTAATCGGCAGATCAAGCGGCTGCTTATGAATTTTGTGAGGTTGCTGAAAGCATGCCATTCACCAACCCCACAAAATCAGCATCAATACGCTGCTATGTGATTACCGTAGGCTGCTCGCGCCCAGTTCTTTGTTTCAATTCTGAAATCTGCAATGCAATCTCTATCATCTCTGCCAATGCCACCTGCGCATCCAAATGGTGCTTGCTGACATCAGGCTCAAAGGCTTCCAGATAAATGCGTAAAGTAGCGCCCTCGGTCCCCGTGCCAGACAGCCTGAACACGATACGCGAACCATCAGTGAATAAAATACGTGTGCCTTGATGATTACTTACCGAACCATCAATCGGGTCATGATAACTAAAATCGTCACAGGTATTCACCGTGTAACGACCAAAAGCTTGACCTGGCAAGCTATCAAATTGAGATTTGATATGCGCAATCACGCCGTTGGCAGCGTCAGTAGGAATAGATTCATAATCATGGCGCGAATATACATTACGGCCAAACTCTTGCCAGTGCGCTTTTAAAATCGCCTCCACGCCCTGCTTTTTAACTGCAATAATATTGAGCCAAAACAACACCGCCCACAAACCATCTTTTTCGCGCACATGGCTGGAGCTGGTACCAAAACTCTCTTCGCCACATAAAGTCACTTTACCTGCATCCATGAGATTACCGAAAAATTTCCAGCCGGTGGGTGTTTCAAAACAAGGGATATGCAACTTAGCCGCTACACGGTCAACCGCGCCACTAGTGGGCATAGAGCGTGCAACACCGGCAATGCCTTTGGCATAAGCAGGCACCAAGGTTGCATTGGCAGCCAACACCGCAAGACTATCCGACGGTGTCACAAAGAAATTCTGCCCCAAAATCATATTGCGGTCGCCGTCGCCATCGGAGGCCGCGCCAAAGTCCAGCGCATCCTCGCCAGCAAACATGATTTTCACCAAGTCTTCTGCATAGGTTAAATTTGGGTCAGGATGTCCACCAGCAAAATCTTCAGATGGCGTGCAGTTCATTAAACTTGCATCGGGAGCACTCAAGCGATTAATAAAAATCTCTTTAGCATAAGGACCAGTTACCGCATGCATGGCATCAAACTTGATTTCAAAACCACTCGCTAACAGCTGCTTAATTGCAGAAAAATCAAATAAACTTTGCATTAGATCTGCATAATCTTCAACTGCGTCAATCACTTGCACAGTAAACACTTCGCCTGGATTTACACCTGCAAGCTTGGTTTCGCCAATTTTATCGATATCCACATCGAAAAAATCTGCAATCTTATATTGTGTAATCACCTTACTTTTTGCATACACTTCATCAGTGATTTTTTCAGGTGCAGGGCCGCCATTGCCTATATTGTATTTAATGCCAAAATCACCGTGAATGCCGCCCTGATTATGGCTAGCAGACAGCACCATGCCACCGAACGTTTGATATTTGCGAATCACATGCGAAGCTGCGGGCGTAGATAGAATACCGGCCTGACCTACCAGCACGCGAGAAAATCCATTGGCGGCCGCCATTTTGATAATAGTTTGCGTGGCTTGACGGTTATGATAGCGTCCATCGCCACCCACCACTAAAGTTGCACCCACAGGCACCACCAAAGTATCGAAAAAACTTTGCACAAAATTTTCCAGATAATTGGGCTGCTGAAAAACTTTAACTTTTTTACGCAAACCGGAAGTGCCAGGTTTTTGATCGCTAAACGCTTGGGTAGGAATGATTTGCACTTGCATGACTTAGACTCGTTTGAACATAGTTGCTCACAATATAAATGATGTTGACCAAGTCAACAACCGTTAAGCCTGAGTATACGGAGGATTGATACGCTTATTAAACAAAAAGCCAGCACAAGGCTGACTTATTGATGATAACTGATTGATTTTTGGTCGGGACGGTGTGATTCGAACACACGACCCCATGCACCCCATGCATGTACGCTACCAGGCTGCGCTACGCCCCGAACCGATGTTACACGTCTATGTAACAGGCGACATTATAGCGCAAAAGCCTGACCGCTCTAGCAGGCAGTTAAATAATTGCTGGATAATTAGATTGCACGCACATCGGTGCGCAACAAGTGAAGAATACTAGCTAACTCTGATTTTATAGCAGAAAAATCAAACGGCGCACTTTCAATTGCAACTGGCAATTGGGAGCTAGGCTCGGCAGACAACTCAGCATGCGCCTTGCCGTTGCCATTTTTCGCAGCATGATTGAGCTCTTTCATGTCAGCATCATCCAGACGATGACGTGCACCACTAATGGTAAAGCCTTGTTCATAAAGTAGTTCACGTATACGGCGAATTAGCAGTACTTCATGGTGTTGGTAGTAGCGACGATTACCACGACGTTTAACTGGTTTTAGTTGCGTAAATTCTTGTTCCCAGTATCGCAACACATGCGGCTTGACGCCACAAAGCTCACTGACTTCACCAATGGTAAAGTAGCGCTTGGCAGGAATAGGCGGCAATTGAATGTTGGCAGATGGATCAATCATATTTACAACTTTCTTACTTGTTTTACGACAATCAGGAAAGCATCAAATAGTTATCGACGATTTTGTAACGATGAAACGACTACTTAGCGTAGTTAGCATCCACTTTACTTTTAAGTTTTTGGCTGGCGTGAAAAGTCACCACGCGGCGCGCCGTAATTGGGATTTCTTCACCTGTTTTTGGATTACGACCAGGACGCTCAGATTTTTTGCGTAATTCAAAATTACCAAAACCAGACAACTTAACACTGTCACCGGCTTCTAATGCGGTACGCACTTCTTCAAAAAATGCTTCAACCATATCCTTGGCTTCACGTTTGTTCAAACCAACTTGCTCATACAACAAATCAGCAAGTTCAGCTTTTGTTAAAGTCATACAAAACTCCCATTTTTTAAAGCGGTAACGATGGTTAACATTAGTACCTGCAATTTTTAAATTAAAAAAGTGCTAGCCCAATATCAATTTATTATTAATTTCTGAGTGTTGCGCCAAACTTATTTTCGAGCAATTGTAACAGATTTGTAACCAAAATATCAGCGTCATTATCCGTAAGTGTTTTTTGAGTATCGTGCATAAGTACTGATAATGCAAGGCTTTTTTTATTTTCAGCGATGCCTTTACCCTGATACAAATCAAATAATGCCACATTTTGTAACAATGGAATATTGGCAGTTTTGATTGCCGTTAACACTGCTTCAACCGCAATATTTTCATCTATCACAATTGCAATATCACGACGCAACGGCAACAGTTTAGAAACTTCCGTGTATACCGGAACTTCACGATTCAGTATCAAATCTGCGTCAATTTCAAACAAAAATGTACTTTTGCTCAAACTATAATGTTGCAGCCATTTTGGATGCAACTTACCCAACCAGCCAACAGCTTTACCATTTAGCAAAATGCGTGCCGATTGCCCAGGATGCAGCGCAGTATGTTCTGCCTTTTCATAGCTGCACTCAGCACCTAATAAGGCATTCACATGGGCTTTCACATCAAAGAAATCAATATCGGTATTACTTGCAGCCCATTGCTCTGGCTTTGCGCTGCCATATACTAAGCCTGAAATGCGCGTAGTTTCTTGATAAGCGCCTGCCACTTGGTGAAACACCGCACCAATTTCAAACAGAAATGCACGCTCTTGTTTGCGATTCAAATTGTAGTTCAAGCTATCTAGCAAGCCGCCCCACAAACTAGTACGCATTACACTCAAATTACTAGCAATTGGGTTCATCAACTTAATTGGCGAAACATTGCCTAATAAATCGCGTTCCCAGCTTTCATCTACAAAGCTGTAAGTCACCACCTCCTGATAGCCGTTTGCCACCATGGTGTCGCGTAACTTATTGAGCGCAACTTTACTTTCAGGTGCGCTAAGCATGGTCAGTGCGGCAACAGGCGCAATCGCAGGAATATGGTCGTAGCCATGCAGGCGAGCAATTTCTTCAATTAAATCTTCTTCAATATTGATATCGAAGCGATAGCTAGGGGGCGTAACCTTAAATTCTTCATCGGCTTCCATATAGGAAAAACCAAGCTGGTTCAATAACTTAGCTACAGCCTGCTGCTCGAAAGGAATACCAAGCACAGAAACTAATCTGCGCATTCTTAACTTAACCGCATGACGCACCGGTAAATTCGCAACCACCTCAGTAATCACACCAGCTTTGCCACCACAGATTTGTAAAAGTAATGCGGTTGCATATTCAAGAGCGTCACGTGTGCCACCAAAATCTACACCGCGCTCGAAACGATAAGATGAATCAGTACTCAAGCCTAAGCGGCGTGCCTTACCCGCAATGACAGAAGGCACAAAAAAAGCGCTTTCCAAAAATACCTCTGTAGTTTCGTCAGATACTGAACTGGCTTTACCACCCATAATGCCCGCCAGAGCAACAGCACCTTGTGCATCTGCAATGACTAAATCATCTGCTTTTAATTCGATAGTGGTGTCATTGAGCAAAGCAATCGACTCACCTGCTTTAGCAAAACGCACATTGATATTGCCGTTCAATTTGGCGGCATCAAACGCATGCATAGGCTGCCCCAAAGCCAGCAATACATAATTAGTAATATCTACCACTGCACTAATACTGCGTAAGCCGCTACGCTCCAGACGCTTCACCATCCAAGCTGGGGTAGGCGCTTTGGCATTAATACCAGTCACTAAACGACCCGCATAGCGTGGGCAGGCTTCCGTTTCAGCAATCTCAACATTTTTCGTTTGTTGCAAAGCTACGTTTGCAGGCTGAATTGCTTCAAAACGTGTGGCTGCGCCTGTAATCGCCGCAACATCGCGAGCAATGCCAGTAATACTCAAGCAGTCACTACGATTAGGGGTTAATTTAAGCGTAAATAAATGGTCATTTAAATCTAAATGCTCGCGGATATCTTGCCCCACTACTGCGTCGCTTTCCAGCTCCAGCAAACCAGTTGCGTCAGCCGTGAGGCCTAACTCTTTAGATGAGCACATCATGCCAAAAGATTCAACTCCACGCACCTTGGCTTGTTTGATTGAAAAGCCAGGTAGTTCAGCCCCCACCATTGCACATGGCGCAAGCAAGCCAGCACGCGCATTGGCAGCACCGCAAACAATCTGCAACGGCTCAGCTAAACCCACATCCACTTTACACACCTGTAAACGGTCAGCGTCAGGATGTTTTTCGGCAGATAGAATTTTCGCAACCACAACCTTGCTGAAAGACGCAGCAACCGGCTGCATTTCTTCCACTTCCAGCCCAGCCATGGTTAAAGCATGGCTTAGCGCCTCGCTGTCTAAATCGGTATCCACTAAACTACGTAACCAGTTTTCTGAAAATTGCATAATTCTTTAATGCCTTAAATTATTTAAATTGGCTTAAAAAGCGTAAATCGTTATTGAAGAAATGACGCAAATCATTCACGCCGTAGCGCAACATGGTTAAGCGCTCAATGCCCAAGCCAAAAGCAAAACCGCGATATTTTTCACTGTCG
>NCHI01000085.1 GCA_002281815.1 Methylotenera sp. 24-45-7 | reverse complement strand
CTCACACTGGTATAACTGTTGCCGCTTGCTGCATCGGTCGCAGTTCTAAGCTCACGCAAAGTATCAGGGCCAAAGGTGCTGAACATTAACAAACTTTCAGGCTGCAACACACGATGAAACTCTGTCAGCGCAGCATCGAGGTCGTTGCACCACTGAATCGCAAGATTAGACCAAACCATGCCTACGCTGCCACTCGCTAACGGTAAAGATTCGATATCGGCACATAACAAGTTTTGTTTTGCACCGCCAAACAAAGATTTAAGCTGTGCGGTCAAGCCTGCTTGTGCGCGTGTACTGCGTGTTTTTTGCAGCATTGGGTAGGCGAAATCCAGCGAAACTACTTGTGATTTCGCATAGCGTTTTTGTAGTGCATGACTAGCGAGGCCAGTGCCACAGCCTGCATCGAGAATGACCTGCGGATTGAGTTTTACCAAATCCAGTCGGCTTAACATTTCTTCGCGCACCAGTTTTTGCAAAATTGCCGCAGCATCGTAGGTTTCTGCGGCACGTCCAAAAGAACGGCGCGCACGCGCCTTATCGATGTGATAATGATCTATCATCTATGATGCCTGTGGTTCTAAAAACTGCACTACAGCATCAATAAAATGCTCTTGATGCGATAAGAATGGGGCATGCGAAGCGCCAGCCATGACACGTAAATAGCCAAACGGTAAGGTTTTCATCATCCAATGTGCAGCCTGCACCGGCGCCAAAGTATCGCGGTCACCGTGAACTAGCAAAGTAGGTTTACGCAACAGCTCAACTTCGGCACGCAAGTCGGTATCAAGCAATATATTCAGCGCGCGAAATAAAGCCTGTGATGACGGTGCCGGACGCTCGGAAAATTTATGGCGCAACATTTTTACCGTACTGCGCGCATCGCTAGCACCCATGCACTGCAAGGTTAAAAATTGCGCCATAGTCTTGTGATAGTCTTCATTGACGCTATCGGCAAAGTTGCTGAATACTTCCGGGTCTATACCCGCCTCCCAAGTCGTGTGATATTCAGCGCTGTCTTGATCAAAACTTTTGTTTACAAAACATGGGGTTGCACCAACCAGTACCAGTCTACGCACTAAGTCAGGGTAATCCAAGGCGATGCGCATTGCTACCTGACCACCTAAAGACCAGCCGACTACATCAGCATTGGCTGGTAAAATTTCTGCCACTTTTTCGGCGGCAGCATGCAAGTGAAACGGCTCAATAGGTCGGCTAAATCCCATACCTGGCAAATCAACGATGTGAAGCGTAAATATTTTGCTGAGCCTTTTCACTAGCGGCTGCCAAACTGCACCGCTCATACCCCAGCCGTGTATCAGTACCAAATTAGGCCCGGCACCTATGGTTTCCACATAAATGTTATTAGTCGTGATACTCATAAAACGCTTTCCGCTTGATGAATTGCCGCTACCAATCGTTTGACGTCATCCAGACTGTGCGCGGCAGACAATGAAATTCGCAACCTTGCAGTTCCAACCGGTACTGTAGGCGGACGAATTGCCGGCACTAGAATACCCTGTGTTTGCAGATACTCACTCACCGCCAGAGACGCTTCATTACCGCCTATCAATAGTGGCTGAATTGCCGTATCTGATGGCAATAGCTGCCATTTTTTCAAATTTAAATTGGCTTTTAAGTACGCAATCAAAGCGTTCAAATTGGCACGCAATGCATCGCCTTGTTCGATTAATGTAAGTGAGGCAGACAAAGTGGCCGACAGTGCAGGCGGCGCTGGCGTTGAATACACATAACTCTTGGCTTTTTGTATCAGGTAATCAATGACTACTTGTTCGCCCGCCACAAATGCACCGGCCACACCCGCAGCTTTGCCTAATGTTGCCATCACAATAATGCGTGGTGACTTGATGTTAAAGTGATTTAAGCTGCCTTGCCCATGCGCACCCAGCACACCAAAACCGTGCGCGTCATCCAAATAAAGGTAAGCATCATATTTTTCGCACAATGCCAGATATTCAGGAATAGGCGCAATATCACCATCCATGCTGAATACTGCGTCAGCCGCAATCAGTTTATGTTTAGCAGTGCTCGCTTTAAGCAGCTTTTCTAAAGCCACCACATCATTGTGTGGAAAGCGCTGAAAATCCGCATAAGAAAAATAACCGCCATCATTCAGGCAGGCATGATTTAGCTTATCAGCAAATATTGCATCTCCACGTCCGACTAGCGCACCCAGCACGCCGATATTCGCCATGTAGCCGGTGGAAAATAACAAAGCCGCTGGCATTTCTACAAACTTGGCGAGCTGCTGTTCCAAATTATCGTGATAACGATGATGGCCAGTAATCAGGTTAGATGCTCCACTACCTACGCCGGAGTCCCCTGCTGCTTTTTGCATCGCGGCTATCAGTTCCGGACGATTTGCCAAGCCTAAGTAATCATTGCTGCAAAACGATAAATAAGGCTGGTGATTAGCAATAATATGCTCGGCCTGTGGTGAATCTAGCAAACGGCGCTGCCGCAGCAAGCCATTGGCTTTGCGCTGTTCCAGTTCTAGTTTTAGACTATTTAACATTGATAAATTTAATTAATTTTCATCCTGTCATTCCGTTGCAAAACGGAATCCAGTGGCTTTATCTACACAATATCAACGCCATTGGATTCCGGTTTTCGTCGGAATGACATAAAATAAGTAAGTAGTCTCTAAGCTTTGTTAATACCCAATTTTGCAAATAGCTTTTTATCGGTATCGGCTTCCGGATTGCCGGTAGTGAGCAATTTTTCACCGTAGAAAATACTATTAGCACCTGCTAAAAAGCATAAAGCTTGAATGCCATCGTCCATGCTTTGACGACCCGCAGACAATCGCACATAACTTGTAGGCATGGTGATACGCGCTGCCGCAATGGTGCGCACAAATTCCAAGTGATCCAATTCTTCAGTGCCGTGCAAAGGGGTGCCCTCAACTTGCGTTAACAGGTTAATCGGCACGCTCTCAGGCGGCTGCTCCATATTGGCCAACTGCGCCAGCAAACCTGCGCGCTGCACCCGGGTTTCACCCATGCCGATAATGCCGCCGCTGCATACATGAATGTTTTGGCTACGCACGCGGTCTAGTGTATCTAAACGGTCTTGATAAGTACGGGTAGTAATTACATCACCATAAAATTCCGGCGCGGTATCTAGGTTATGGTTGTAATAATCCAAACCCGCTTCTTTTAACTGCTCGGCCTGCCCGTCTTTTAGCATGCCTAAAGTAGCGCAGGTTTCTAAACCTAGTGCTTTGACTTCCGCAATCATTTTAAGCACCGGTTCCAAATCACGCTGCTTAGGGCCACGCCATGCAGCACCCATACAGAAACGGCTGGCACCGTTGTCTTTGGCTTCCTTAGCTGCGGCAACCACATCATCCAAGGCCATCAACGGCTCGTTTTCAACCTCGGTGTGATAGCGTGCGGCTTGCGGACAATAGCCGCAATCTTCAGAACAGCCACCAGTTTTAATCGACAGCAAGGTGCTTACCTGCACCGCATTGGGATTAAAGTGTGCACGGTGCACAGTTTGCGCTTGGTACATTAAATCGCTGAAAGGCAATTCAAATAATGCGACAATATCAGCCACGCTCCAGCGATTGACTGTATGAGTGTCACATGATTTATTCAGATTTGCCTTGAGGCTATCGGTGTTAATCACAGCTTCAGTTGCAGCTGTTGAATGCGTTGCGGATTCGAGCATGGTGTTATCCTTTGATTAGCTTGCGCTAGAATTGATCACATATTGAATGGATGTGATTATACCTTGTCAACAAAAAGGCCTGCAAACTTTGAACAATAGATTAAAAATTAATCAACGATGCTAGGGTTGATTTTCAAAACAAGCTGCATACTCTGCACTAGTCAAGATGCAGGAGCGCATGCCTTATGTCAGCCATGTTTGGATGAATTGCCTTGGCATGATGCGCCACAATGCCCGCAATGCGGCACAGCGTCTAATGGACTCACCTGCGGTAACTGCCTACATAATCAACCTGATTTTGATGCAACGCATGCACTTTTTAGTTACGACTACCCACTCGACCGTTTGCTGCAACATTACAAATATCGTGAATCACTGCATTTAGCGGATGCGTTTGCACAACTTTGGTTTGATAAAAAAACACTAGACTACGCGTACATCGATCTGATAATCCCAATGCCTATGCATAGCATTCGACTAAAACAAAGGGGCTTTAATCAAGCGTTAGAAATAGCAAAAATTATTAGTAAAAACGCTAACATCAAGCTTGATTACACCGCCTGTCAGCGTATCAAATTCACACCACCACAAGCCACCCTGCCGCATAAAGAGCGCATTAAAAATATGCGCGGCGTGTTTGAATGCACAAAAAATCTGTCTGGGTTAAATATTGCAGTGATTGATGACGTGATGACGACGGGTACGAGCTTGAATGAATTAGCCAAAACACTCAAGCAAGCAGGTGCAGCGCATGTAGAATGCTGGGTTATTGCAAGAACATTAGCCAAACCATACTCATACTAAAGTCACACACCATCTATGTTTACCATCGTTTTATTTGAACCCGAAATCCCACCCAACACTGGCAACATCATCCGCCTATGCGCTAACGCTGGCGCGAATTTGCATTTAGTCAAACCATTAGGCTTCTCATTAGAAGACAAACAGCTCAAACGCGCAGGCTTGGATTATCACGAATATGCCAGCCTGCAAGTGCATGAAAACTGGCAAGCTTGCAAAACTGCACTAGCTGGCAGGCGTATGTTTGCGCTCACCACCAAGGGCAGCACTTGCCACGCAGACATCAAGTTTGAAAAAGACGATGTGTTTGTGTTTGGCCCAGAAACGCGCGGCTTGCCCGAAGAGATTCGCGCTGAATTCAGCCCGGAACATAGAGTGAGATTGCCCATGCTGCCCAACAGCCGCAGTTTGAATTTATCCAACTCTGCCGCGATATTGTTGTATGAAGCTTGGCGACAGATTGGATTTGAGGGTGGTAGTTGATTTTTTTATTAACAAATCCCCCTCACTCCCCCTTTTACAAAGGGGGAAGACAAGCTCACTAAAGATGATTTATAAGTTGGCTCACTTTAATAATTTTTTAAATTGTATGCCTTCCTATTTACAAAAACAGGATGCATTAAATTTCAAAAGAAGTTGATGTTACGCAAATTATAGACGCCCAATTTTCGTTAGATTATTAGCCTTATTAGTAATCCGCCTCCCCCTTTGTAAAAGGGGGATTGAGGGGGATTTAAAATTCAAGAGGCGTTTAAACATTGGAACATTACAACCAACAACTTAAACAACTTTCTCGCACCCTCCGATCCAATATGACCGATGCTGAACAAGCACTCTGGCATCAACTCCGTCGCAAACAAATTCAAGGGTTACAGTTTTATCGGCAAAAACCTCTATTGTCGTATATCGTAGATTTTTATTGCCCTGCGGCTCACTTGGTAATTGAGCTGGATGGGAGTCAACACTTTGAAGCTACGCATTTAGTTAAAGACCAAAAGCGAGATATTGATTTAGCAAATGCAGGATTACAGGTGCTTAGGTTTGATAACCGGCAAGTGCTGCTGGAGATGCGGGCGGTGTTGGAGGTGATTAATGAGGTGGTTGGTAAGAGCAGGGTTTGAAATCTTAAATCCCCCTCAATCCCCCTTTTTCTAAGGGGGAAGACAACCCCTTAGCACTAATTTTGATTTTAATTTTGAAAAAATCACTAACTATCAAATTTACTAAAAACAACTCAACCGCTACTCACTAAAACTTCCCCCTTTGCAAAAGGGGGACTGAGGGGGATTTAGTGTTAGAGAGATTTAAAGTTTAATTACTAAACACCTTCAGGCTTCTGATCTCTGCCTAACAAATCCATCACCGCATCTTGCGCGCGTTTGCCGTGCGTTAGCACTTGATTCACTTCATAGGTAATCGGCATATCCACACCAATACTCTGCGCACGACGCATGACCTCACGCGCTGTATTCACGCCCTCAGCCACATGACCTAAGCCTTTGAGTACGTCATCAAGATTCTTACCGCTGGCTAATTGCAAACCCACTTCACGGTTTCTTGAATATTGCCCGGTACAGGTCAATATTAAATCACCCACACCGGCCAAGCCCATGAAAGTTTCTGTTTTTGCACCCAAGGCCACACCAAATCGTGTCATTTCAGTGAGTCCGCGCGTAATCATGGCGGCGCGCGCGTTGTTACCAAAGCCCATGCCGTCTGATATACCGGCAGCAATCGCCATCACGTTTTTAACTGCGCCGCCAATCGAGACCCCCACCACATCCGTGGTGTTATAGACGCGTAAATTAGCGCCATGAATCAGTTGCGCGGCTTCATTAGAAAAATCAGCATGATTCGCGGCTAGCGTTACGGCCGTTGGCAAACCTCGCACTAACTCCGCAGCAAAGCTAGGGCCTGATAATGCGCCCCATTTATGGGTATTACCCAGCTCTTCGAGTGCAACTTCGTAAGGTAATTTTGCGGACTGCGGCTCCAAACCCTTGTGTGCCCAAATAATTGGCAAGCTTGAACCCAAGCTTTTGATATCTTTTAAAATACCGCGAAAACCAGCCGTTGGCACTACAGATAATATTAAGTCTGCACCTTCGAGCGCAACGCTTAAGTTATCTTCAATCGCCAGCTGGTCATTGAACTTAAAATCCCCTAAATACAGCGGATTAGCACGCGCTTTGCGCATCCCAGAAACATGCCCGGCATTACGCGCCCACAAGCTCACCTGATGACGCTGACTCAAGTTCATGGCGAGTGCCGTACCCCAAGCACCCGCACCTAACACCGCAATTTTCTTACCTGAATTCTCTAACATCTATTTAATTCCATCAATTAG
>NCHI01000084.1 GCA_002281815.1 Methylotenera sp. 24-45-7 | reverse complement strand
AAATAAAACACCCCGACTCGTCGGGGTGTTTTTTTATGTGTATATCTATGTATATATGAAGTTTTAGGGTGAAATTTCTTTCGTTAACATCCTCTAATTAGCTACAATGTAAGGCTGTAATAAAGTGCGGGGTATGGCTAAGAAGCTATTGGCTAGAACTTTTATGGTAATCAATACTCTATCAACTGAGCGGTAATAATTAGGCCGTATATTTGAGGATAAGGAACAAAAATGTTAAAAAATATTAAATTGTTAGGCTTAACAATTTGTTTAGCAGTAGCGACAAGTGTACAGGCTGAAGACGTTTATACCAGTGGTCGTGGCGGAGAATCACAGCGTGTAGATGATGGTACGGAATTTAAGGTCTGTGCAGACCAAGATAACATGCCATATTCAAACAATAAAATGGAAGGCTTCGAGAACAAAATTGCCGAAGTGCTAGCTAAAGATTTAGGTAAAAAATTAACCTATCAATTCTGGTATGACCGTATGGGCTTTTACAGAAATACGATTAACGCTAAAAAATGTGATGTGATCATGGGTACAACGCCAGATAATGATGCGTTGAGAACTTCAAAACCTTACTATCGTTCAGGTCATGTGTTTATTTACAAAAAAGACAGTGGCTTGAAAATCACGAATTGGGATAGTCCAGATTTAAGAAAAGCAACTATTGGTATTGTGGGTCAAAGTCCTGCAACTATTCCACTGAATGATTATGGTTTGCTAGGTAACGCAAGACCTTACCGTATGCAACGTGATTTGAATTTACCACCAAGCTACTTGGTTGATGATGTCATTAAAGGTGATATCGACGTGGCAGTGGTTTGGGGTCCGATTGGTGGTTATTTTGCTAAACAATCAAAAGTGCCATTGGAAGTAGTGGTGATTCCTGAGTACGAGCAAGAGAATGTTAAAGGCAAAGAATTCTGGAATATTTCGATTGGTGTACGCAAGGCTGACAAAGAGCGTTTAGCTTTAATTCAAGGTGCTTTGGATAGAAATCAAGATAAAATCATTCAAATTCTTGATGAATACGGTATTCCACATGTGCCAGTTGTTGAAGGTGACAACTTGATTAAAACATATCGTAAGGGTAAGGCAACAACTAAAGAAAACCGCGGTGACGCAATCGGAAAAACAGAGTAAAATAAGCGGCTTATTTCGAGTTGAAGCGTCAACCGGATTATATAAACTACGTTAAATGAAAACGCGTTCTAGTATGCGCCAGCATGTAAGTACGTAGCTTAATTCATTACATTAGGAGATAACATGTTAGGCAATAAATCAATTAAAGCAGCGTTGTTAGTTTCAGTGCTTGGTTTAGTAGGTATGACTTTATCTACACAGGCTAGCGCAGCTTGCAATTTAGTAAAAACAACTGACGGTAGCCCATTAGGTGTGAAAGCCTCAGATACTGATACGCCACAAGCGAAACAGTTCTTGGATACATGTGTAAACCCATACACAAAAGCATATGCAAAAGATGCCGAAGCGGCAAAAGCAGGTAAAAAGAAATTTGGTTATTATTCATGCACACAATGTCATGGTCCAAACGGTGGCGGTCAAGTAGGTCCATCAATTACCGACAGCACATGGCAATATTCAAAACATGTTACTGACAAAGGTTTGTTTGAAACCATTGCCGGTGGTTCTAATGGCGGTATGTTCGCTTGGCATCAGCAATTGGGCAACCCTGAAAACCTGAATACCGATGACATTTTAAAAATCGTTGCATGGTTACGTACCCAATATAAAGGTGGTGGCGAAACACCTTGGATGAACTAAATTCGGAAAATAATATTTTCTGATATCAAGAAAAACTAAAGTCAAAAGCTAAAGTTTTTTACAAACAAGTTACATACTGTAACAAGTTAAAAGGCTACTGTATAATTACTGTAGCCTTTTTTTTTATGCTAATAACACCTGCACTGCTTGAGTTTAACGAGTAGCTTAATAATAAATAGCATAGGTTTTAATTAATTCTTGGAGATTGCAATGAGTAAAGTAAAAAACGGAGTATTGTTAATGTTGTTAGTGTCAGCATTAACTGCATGCGGTAATAAAGATTCAGCTGGTTCAGATACGCCAGCTGCAAGTGGTAAAGCGATTGAGTTTGTTACCACGCAAGATAGCTCACCCTTAATCATTAATGCAGCGTTATTCGATACGCCAGCGGCTAAAGAATTTTTAGCGACTGGTAAAAATCCTTATATCGGTAATGCAGAAGCAGAAGCTAAGGGTAAGAAAATATTTCAGTTATATTCTTGTACACAATGTCATGGCCCAGATGCCAAAGGTCAGGTTGGCCCAGGCTTAGTTGGCCCTACCTTTAAGTATCCTAAAGATGCAACGAACAAAGGTATGTTTGAAACTATTTGGCATGGTACCAACGGTGGTATGGGTGCTAAAGGTGTAGGTTTGATGGATCCGACTGATCCTAAAAATGGCATCACACCAGATGAATTGTTAAAAGTGATTGCTTGGATTCGCACACAAGGCACTGTTACTGGCAACGAGTAATTACTATAGTGATTTATTAAAACGCGCTTATTGAGTAATGTAAGCGCGTTTTTGTTTTATGATGTCGCTAATGATTGATGATTTAGGATGCATGTGAATAGCAAACAAAATAAGAAACTGCACCATGTAGTAATTGTTGGTGGTGGTGCTGGCGGTTTGGAGTTAGCGACTAAGCTCGGTGACTCTTTGGGGCGTCGAGGCAAAGCGATGATTACCTTGATAGATAAGTCTAAGACCCATGTTTGGAAACCGCTGCTGCATGAAATTGCAGCGGGCAGCATGAACCCTGAGCGCCATGAATTAGTCTATCTGGCACAAGCGCATTGGCATCATTTTAACTTTCGTCTCGGTAGCATGGATGCGCTCGATAGGGCTAAGCAAGAAATCTCTATCTCACCACATTTTGATGAAGATGGTAACGAGGTTATTCCAAGAAGAACATTTCAATACGACACATTAATTATTGCCGTAGGCAGTACAACCAATGATTTTGGTATCAAAGGTGCGCGTGAGCACTCTATTGCATTAGATACCCAGGATCAGGCTGAAAAATTCCATCGTCGCTTACACAACGCGCTATTGCGTGCGCAAACCCAAGCCGAAGCTGTGCAAGCAGGGCAGCTTGAGGTGGTGATTGTTGGTGCCGGGGCAACAGGTGTAGAGCTATCAGCGGAGTTACATAACACAACGCGTGAACTCACAGCCTATGGCTTGGATAAAATTAACCCAGATCGTGACGTGAGAATTTCACTGATTGAAGCCAGTGATCGTGTGTTGCCAGCCTTGCCGCCCAAGCTATCAAACTTGGTAGATTTAGAGCTTAGAAAACTGCGCGTCAATCTCTATACCGGAGAGCGTGTGACAGAAGTGACCAGCAAAGGTGTGGAAACCCATAGCGGTCGTTTTATTCCTTCTGAATTAGTGGTATGGGCAGCTGGTATTAAGGCGCCAGATTTCTTACGTGATATCGATGGCTTGGAGACTAACCGTATCAACCAGCTGGTGGTGAAACGTAACTTGCAAACCACGCTGGATGACAACGTTTTTGCCTTTGGCGACTGCGCCGCGTGCCCGTGGTTGGGACATGATTCTACTGTGCCACCAAGAGCGCAAGCTGCACACCAGCAAGCCTCGATGTTGTTTAAAACAGTAAAGTATAGAGTGGCTGGAAAAAAAGATTTGCCAGAGTTTACCTATCGCGATTACGGTTCTTTAGTAAATTTAGGTACATATACTACTGTTGGTAATTTGATGGGTGCATTATCTGGCGGCAGTTTGTTTATCGAAGGCCTGATTGCACGAACCATGTATCGCTCGTTGTATAAAATGCATTTGATGGCATTGCATGGCTTCTGGAGTACCGCTTTACAAACCTTAGCTAGAATCATCACGCGCCGCACAGAGGCGCACGTTAAACTACATTAGCCTATTCACTTGTCGCTATCGCTACACGGTTTAATAAAGCGATAGCGCCTATGAATAAACGTCATGCAGATGCTGACAAATAAACCGAAGACAACCACAATAAAGTCAATAGATACACCAGCCTTCACCATTAGCAGATAAGCGCCAAGCATGACTAGAATGCCAATGTGCTCATTAAAGTTTTGTACAGCAATCGAGTGGCCAGCACCAATAAGCTCATGACCTCGATGTTGTAACAATGCGTTAAGTGGTACTACAAAAAATCCTGCTAGCGCGCCAATGATGAATAATAAGACCACGGCAACTTGCCAGTGCACAACAAACGCCATTCCTATCACCAGCAAGCCCATTAAAATACCCGCAGGCAGTACACGGGTAGATTCTTCAAGCTTGATGTAGCGCGCAGCAAATATAGAGCCTATGGCGATACCTACAGCTAATACAGCCATCAGCTGTGTGGCTTGTTCCAAACCAAAATTCAATGCGCTCGCAGCCCAAGCAATCACTACTAATCTCAGCGTTGCCCCTGCACCCCAAAATAATGTGGTAACTGCCAAGGATACTTGGCCGCGCGCATCTTGCCACAACGCTCGGAATGAATACCAAAAATCCATCAGCATGAATACTGGATTCTTTTTAGGTAGTTTGTGGTCAATCGGAAGTTTAGGAATATAAATGTTAAATACTGCAGCTACCATATATAAAACTGTAATGATAATAATGGCAAGCCCCGGGTCATTACTAGCCAAAATGCCGCCTACAATTGCGCCTAAAATAATCGCAATTACAGTTGAACCTTCCATCCAGCCATTGGCACTCACTAGCTGATCTGGAGGCAACATTTCTGTCAAAATTCCGTACTTGGCAGGTGAATATGCTGCTGCACCTATGCCAACAATGCCATAAGCGTAAAGTGGTGGCATGCCTAACACCATGGCTAAGCTACCAATAAATTTAATCGCATTGGCAATAAACATCACCCGACCTTTAGGTAATGCGTCTGCAAAAGAACCTACAAACGGTGCCAATACAATATATGAAATCACAAAGAACTGTTGCAACAGTGGCGTATGCCAGTCTGGTGATTGCATTTTTGCCAGGAGAGCGATAGCAGCGAATAAAAGCGCATTATCAGCAAGTGCTGATAAAAATTGCGCTATCAGCAATGTGTAAAAGCCTTTACACAACTTCATGACTGTAAAACCAAACTAGCATTCGTGATGCTATTGCCATCAAAATCTTGCATATCGATACCTATAATACTTCCGCGGCAAAATCTGCAAGACGAGAGCGCTCACCGCGTTGTAATGTGATGTGGCCGTTATGCCCCCAGCCTTTAAAGCGATCTACCACATACGTTAAACCAGAGCTGCCTTCGGTCAGGTAAGGCGTGTCAATTTGCGCAATATTACCTAAACATACAACCTTGGTGCCTGGGCCGGCACGCCTAATCAGCGTTTTCATTTGCTTAGGCGTCAGGTTTTGCGCTTCATCAATAATCAAAAATTTATTTAAGAAAGTACGACCACGCATGAAATTAAGCGACTTGATTTTGATGCGAGTACGAATCAAATCCTGTGTTGCAGCGCGACCCCAGTCACCAGCCTCTTCATCACTTTTATTGAGTACGTCTAGGTTATCTTCTAGCGCGCCCATCCATGGTGTCATTTTTTCTTCTTCAGTACCGGGTAAGAAACCTATATCTTCACCTACAGGAACCGTCACGCGGGTCATGATGATTTCTGAATAAAGCTTTTTATCTAAAACTTGCGTGAGTGCTGAGGCCAGTGTGAGTAGAGTTTTACCAGTACCGGCTTGACCCAATAGCGTGACAAAATCAATTTCCGGATCCATGAGTAAATTGAGCGCAAAGTTCTGTTCACGGTTGCGCGCGTTTATACCCCAAACATTGTGTTTTGGCAGCATGTGATCTCTCACAACTTCAAGTACCGCGGTATTGTTTTCTACACTACGTACAATGGCGTGAAATGGCTTTTCAAACTCATAGTAAACAAACTCGTTGACTAAGAAAGTTTTACACAGCGGGCCGTTTAAGCGATAAAACATGCGACCAGACTCTTGCCAAGACTCCATTGCTTTGCTGTGTTTTTCCCAGAAATCAGCGGGCAGTTCTTTCATGCCGCTGTAGAGAATATCCGTGTCTTCTAAAACTTTATCGTTGAAGTAGTCCTCGGCCAACACGCCCATGGCACGGGCTTTGATGCGTACGTTGATGTCTTTGCTAACTAATACTACCTGACGATTTGTATATTGCTTTTGCAGGCACAGTACTACGCTGATAATTTGGTTATCAGCTTTGTTGCCAGCTAGACCCGGCAAGTCGATTTCAAGTTGTGTGGTTTGCAGGAATAATTTACCGATGGCTTGCTTATTGCCATTGAGCGATAGTGAACAACCCAATTCAAGATTGCTAAGGTCAGTACCGACGATTTCTTCTAAACTACGGCTGGCTTGACGTGCATTACGTGCAACTTCTGTGACACCTTTTTTGTTGTTATCTAACTCTTCCAAGGTCACCATAGGCAGATAAATATCATGTTCTTCAAAGCGGAATAATGAAGACGGATCATGCATCAGGACGTTGGTATCAAGAACAAACAGCTTGGTTGCAGTCATGGATTTTTTAGCCATACCTTACTTTCTTTGTAAGCGATTCAATGATTATAAAATTTAAAGGGTTTTAATAAAGCTAAGTACTTCAGCAGCATGGCCTTCTACCTTCACGCCACGCCACTCTTTTACCAATTTACCGGTTTTATCAATCACAAAAGTGCTGCGCTCAATACCGCGCACTTGTTTACCATACATATTTTTTATTTTAATCACGTTAAATAGAGTGCATGCCAGCTCTTCGGTATCGGCTAACAACTCGAAAGGAAAACTGAATTTTGCTTTGAAGTTTTCATGCGATTTCAATGTGTCACGAGAAACGCCAAAAATTTCGGCGTTATGTTGGCCAAATTCGGCATAAGCATCTCTAAATTGCATCCCTTGGGTAGTGCAGCCTGGTGTTGAGTCTTTTGGGTAAAAATAGATAACGAGGGTTTTACCTAGGTAATCTG
>NCHI01000083.1 GCA_002281815.1 Methylotenera sp. 24-45-7 | reverse complement strand
TTTCCAGATCTATCGGAGGCAGATATAGCATTAGCTATCAAGACCATGTTGGCAGGCATGTCCAATCATTTAAGCCGTGGGGGTCGCATTGAGATTCGGCGTTTTGGTTCTTTTTACGCATATGCTCGTTCTGCACGTATAGCAAGAAACCCAAAAACTGGTGAAAAAGTTCATGTAAGTGCCAGACTCGCCGTTCGTTTTAAACCTAGTGTTGAACTAAGGAAAAAAGTAGACAATGAATCGACCAGTCCTTACTAGACATTTTCTTGCCTACTTACCCACACTCTGTTAGGCACCGTTATAGTTTAATTAAACTAAACGGAGGTAGTTATGACAAGGGAACGATTTGCTGAGGAATTTAAATCTGAAGCAGTAAGGCAAGTAGTTGAACGTGGCTATACAGTTGCAGATGTCGCGAAACGATTAGGCGTATCCGCGCAAAGTCTTTACAAATGGGGCGCGCATCAAGTCCATCGGATCAAGAGAATGACAAAGCTGAACTGGTTGAAGTACGACGTGAGAACCTGCGTTTACGTGCAGAACTTGCGCGTGCACAGGAAGAACGGGATATCTTAAAAAAGGCCGCCGCATACTTTGCAAGGCAGTCCGAGTAAAGTATGCATTTATAGAAGCATGGAAGGAACACCATGGTTGCTGTACTCTTTAGATTGTTTGGCGTACATCGTAGCGGCTTTTACGCATGGCGGCACAAGCCTGAATCAAACCGAAGTAAAGAAGATCGACGCTTACTCGGCTAAATCAAGGAATCCTTCGAAGCCAGCCAGGGTATTTATTGCAGCAAGCGCATCTTTTGTGATTTAAGAGAGGTTGGCGATTCTTGCGGCGTGCATCGTGTTGCGAGAATCATGCGTGAGAACAAGAACGCTGCACTACGTGGTTACAAGTCGCACCGGTTTCATTATCACAAACCCGCGAAAGCTGCACCTAATCGCTTATCACAACAGTTTGCGATGCAAATGCCTGATGTAGCTTGTGTCACTGACATTACCTATATTCGCACCTTTCAAGGCTGGCTATATCTGGCTGTCGTATTAGATCTGTTCTCTCGCAAAGTCATCGGCTGGTCGATGAAGTCCACATTGGCAAAAGAGATTGTATTAGATGCCATTCTGATGGCGGTATGGCGAGGTAAACCGACAAAGCCGGTGATCATTCATTCGGATCAGGGATCACAGTATAGCAGCGATGAATGGAAGCGATTCTGTGAGCGCACCAGCTACAGGCAAGCATGAGCCGAAGAGGTAATTGTTATGACAACGCAGTGGCGGAATCACTTTTTAGCAGCTTAAAGAAGGAAAGAATTCGCAACCATGTGTATCATACGAGAGATAAAGGACGTGCTGATATTTTTGATTATATCGAAGTGTTTTATAACAGGGCCAGACGTCACTCACACCTCAATGGAATGTCGCCTGAAGCATTTGAAGAGGTCTGGCGCAAACAAGGCTAGGTGTCTACCAAACCGTGGGTAGTCCATTGGAGCTTAAAAACTGTCTAGAAAATCGGGTGACGTCCACATTTTCATCTCTAACAAGAGTAAGTGATTTCAATGCTCCGAGGAATACTAAACTAAAAGGTAAACATTCTCTTCCCAGTGCCCAGACTCACCATCTCGGGCGCACCGAACCAAACAGAACCTCTAACCCACAATCACTCAACAACAATTAATCTTCCCCACTAAAACAGATAGTTACCCGTTTTAAGGTACTATCTGTCTTCGATAAAAATTGAAGTAATCTCCTAATGCAAAATGAAGTAAAAGAAGTACCTAGGCGCGCTATAGTGGCTGCTGTGCAGTTACCTAGTGTTACTGATCTTGAATTTGAGGCATCGCTAGCCGAGCTACGCGAGCTTGCAAAAACACTGGGGTATGACGTAGTTAAAACCTTTGTGCAGAAGCGCAACGGGTTTGATATACGCGCTTATCTTGGCACTGGCAAGCGTGAGGAGATTCAGGCTTATGTGAACGATGAAGCTGAAGAGATTGAGGCTTTGTTGGTGGACCATGAAATTTCGCCATCGCAGGCGCGTAACCTGGAGCTTGCGGTGGGTTGCGAGGTGATGGATCGCACCATGGTGATTTTGGAGATTTTTCATCGCAATGCGCGCTCGCGTGCTGCGCGTGCGCAGGTGGAAATTGCGCGTTTGGGTTACATGGCGCCACGCCTGCGTGAGGCAGCTAAGCTTGCTGGCTCACAAGGTCGCCAACGTAGTGGCGAAGGTGGCCGCGGTGCTGGTGAATCGCAAACTGAGCTGGATAGACGCAAGATTCGTGACCGCATTGCCGAGCTGCAACTTGAGATTGTGGCGATGAATGCAGAGCGCAAAACGCAACGTGCCAGACGCCAAGAGCATAAAGGGCTGGCCGCTGTGGCGCTGGTGGGTTACACCAACGCGGGCAAATCAACCTTAATGCGCGCGCTTACCGGCAGCGAGGTGCTGGTGGCTAATAAACTGTTTGCTACGCTGGATACCACCGTGCGTGCGCTTTACCCAGAGAGCGTGCCGCGCATACTGGTGAGCGATACGGTTGGGTTTATCAAAAACCTGCCTCACGGTTTGGTGGCTTCGTTTAAATCTACACTGGATGAAGCGCTTGACGCTGCGCTGTTGCTGCACGTGATTGACGCGAGCGACCCTGGCTTTGAGCGCCAGCTTGAGGTGACGGACGATGTGTTAAAAGAAATTGGCGCTAACATTGTGCCGCGCATTCGCGTGTTTAACAAAATTGACCATGCGGGCGATGCCGCAGCACAAGCTGAGTGTGAAGCAGCATTAAAAGCTAAATATCCGGATTGCGTGGTCATGAGCGCACGCAGGCCTGAAGATGTTGCAAAAATGCACCAAAAAATTGTGGCGTTTTTTCAGCAGAATTTAATGGAAACCGAGATTTTTCTGCCGTGGTCAGCGCAGCAGTTGCGTGGGGAAATTTACGCCAATTGCCAAGTGCTGCAAGAGCGCTCAGACGATGAAGGTGCGTTTTTTATGGTGCGTAGCGAGGCGGATGTGATTAAGAAGATACGCCAGCAGCTGGGTTTGGAACCTATGCATGCCCCGATTGAAAATGAATGGTAGTTATCAATCATCATATTACGCGTTCATGATTTTACTTAAGCACCATTCATGATCAACAATAGTGTTTATAAATGCAACGCGTTCATAATACAGTCATACAAACACGGCATGTAGTCGGTTTGAAATATAAACAATAGGAGAATTATTATGTGGACAACACCAGCAGCTACTGAAATGCGTTTTGGCTTTGAAGTAACAATGTACGTAATGAACAAATAATAATTGTTCTTACCGAAACACTAAAAAAGGAGCTTAGGCTCCTTTTGTCATTTATATGCAATAATGTTTATGTATAGTTATTTCTGTACCAAACAAGTATCGAAGTTACCCACTTCAACTCGCTATAAACAGGAAACCAAAAGTTTCTTTAGGAGATTTAAATGAGCACACCCCCAAATTACGATGATGTTTATCGTACCCCTGAGCAGTCTGAACTCACCAAAGTATTGCGCTTTATATTCACCGGTGTATTTGTAGCCGCGGTGTTTATTGTGCCGTCTGTGACTGCAGTTAAATTTTTTATCGCTTAATAGCGCCTGAACGACCCGATAACCACGCCCCACACTTCGAAATTCATTTCTTCTGTGATGTGAATCGGTGAGTAATCACCGCTGGAGTTGGCGGGCAATAAGCGAATGTTGCCTTCTTTGCTGCGGCTGAGTGTTTTGATGGTAAATTCGCCATCTAGCACCGCCAGCACGATGTCGCCTATGGAAGCCACTTTAGCGCGGTCAACTACAGCTTTGTCACCTGGCAGCAGCCCTGCATCAATCATGGAGTAACCTTGAATGGTGACAAAGAAGGTGGAATCTTTGTGGTCAATTAAAAAATCATTTGGGTCTAAGCGTTTTTCTACATGCTCGTCTGCCGGGCTGGGCAAGCCGGCTGAGACTTTAGCACTGAATAATGGCAATGCGATTGATTTAGAGGTAAGCGTAGGAAGCTCAAACTCGGTCACCGCATCGAGATCAACGCCCAAGCGTTTGCGCTGATAAGCAGCTAAAAAATCTTTAATCACTGGCGCTTGGCTGGTGGGCACACGCAACACTGAAGTTGCCTCGCCAAATTTACCACTGCCAACTCTGCGCCCTGCACCTGCGCGCACGCCACCACGCTTGCTATCGGACTTACTGGCTGATTTATTTAAATAAGTGATTGTCATTTGTTTATTGTAACAATAATTGTTTATAAATTTCGGCGAATCGGAAATAAAATTGCATCGCTCAATGACCTCTGCAACACAAACAACAGACATAAAAAAGGGAGCCTAAGCTCCCTTGTTGAATCAAGTAAAAAATTACTTGTTCATTACGTACATTGTTACTTCAAAGCCAAAACGCATTTCAGTAGCTGCTGGTGTTGTCCACATAATATTTCTCCAAAGTTTATTTTTTAAACCGGCCACATGCCGTGTTTGTATGACTGCATTATGAACGCATCAAGTTTATAAACACTATTGTTGATCATGAATGCGGCTTAAGTAAAACCATGAATGAGTAAAATCATGAACCGCTAACCAGTCTGCTAAGGCAGAATACGGCCGCTATCAATATGTATCACGTTATCGGTGATTTGCACGATCTCTTCTTTAGAATGGCTAATGTAGAGCATAGGAATGCTGATTTCATCGGCAACGCGTTTTAAAAACGGCAAAATCTGACTTTTCAGCCTGTCGTCCAACGAAGCTAAGGGTTCATCCAGCATGAGTAATCTAGGCGAACTCAACAAAGCGCGGCCAAGTGCAACGCGCTGTTTTTCACCGCCCGATAACTGATGTGGCAATTGCTTGAGCAAATGGCCGATTTCAAGCAGCTCGGTAATTTGTCCAAGCTCAAATTGCTGTTGCGCGGCTGGCATAAAATTAAGCGCATAAGCCAAATTGTGCGCTACATTTAAATGTGGAAATAAGCGCCCATCCTGAAACACCAAGCCAACTTTACGCTGATATATAGGCTGATTAATGTGCTGCGCGCTATCAAACAAGCACTCGCCATTGACCACTACCCGCCCGCTATCTGGCTTAATGATGCCGGCAATGACTGCCAGCAAGGTGCTTTTACCAGAACCCGAAGGCCCAAAAAGAGCCGTTACCCGATGTGTGAGTTGTAATGCCACATCCAACTCAAAATGTGGGCGTTTTAAACGCGCCTGTAACTCAATCATGGCCACGGCCAATCTGCTGCTGCGCTTTGCGTTCTAATTTATCGCTCACCATCAGCGCGCCCAAAGCGAGCGCCATGCTCAAAATCACCAAACGCAATGCTGGCATGTCGCCGTCTGGTGTTTGGGTATAGCTGTAAATTGCCAATGGTAAGGTGCGAGTTTCATTTTCAATGTTGCCCACAAAGGTAATGGTGGCGCCAAACTCACCCATGCTGCGGCTAAACGCTAAAATCAGGCCAGTGATAATGCCGGGCAATGATAACGGTAGCGTGATGCTGAAAAAAACTCGTAACGGATGCGCACCCAACGACTGTGCTGCGATTTCCAAGCCTTTATCCACTTGCGAAATTGCCAAACGCACCGAGCGCACCATTAAAGGAAAAGCCATCACCGCAGACGCAACCACCGCGCCCATCCAAGTAAAAGCCAAACTGATGCCAAACGTTTGATGCAGATATTTGCCGATTATGCCTTGGTTACCCAACACCAGTAACAACAAAAATCCGGGTACTACCGGCGGCATCACCAAAGGTAAATGTATCAGACTATCGAGCAGAGATTTGCCAAAAAATGATTTTCTGGCTAACACCCAGGCAATGGCTACGGCTGGCACTAAAATCAGCACCACACAAAATAATGCTACTTTGAGTGAAAGTAGCAAAATCGAAATTTCAGCTGGGGTGAAGCGAAAAAAATCTAATATTTCCATCACTGCCTTTTATCTATGCTGATTGTAGTAAAGCCATATTGATTAAAAATTTGTCGCGCTTGATCAGACATTAAAAATTGATAAAAATCGTGCGCATAGGGGTTGGCATTTTTTACCAACGCCAAGGGATATACGATTTCAGCGTGACTATTGGCAGGAAAGTCAGCCACCACCCTGACCTTACTGGAGGCTTTAGCATCAGTTGCGTACACAATGCCGGCAGCACATTCACCACGCTCTACCGAAACTAGCGCAGCACGCACGTCTTGCATGGCTACAATGCGCGGCTCAATGGTTTCCCACCAACTAAAATATTGCAAGGCTTGCTTGGCATAAATACCAGCTGGCACCGAGTTAGTGTCACCGGTACATAGCTTACCGTCAAAGGCTGTCGCCAGATTAAAATCTGAACGCATTTTTGCATTGAAGGGCTGGCTTTTGGGGGCAATCAACACCAATTGATTACCCAGCAAGTTCACTTGGCTAGCCGCCTGAATCAGGTTCTTTTGCTGCAAATATGCCATCCATTGCGTGTCAGCAGAGATAAAAATATCCACCGGTGCGCCATGCTCTATCTGCCGCGCCAAAGCAGAAGACGCCGCGAAAGAAGTTTGAATATTATGCGGCGTTTGCTTTTGGTAAATTTTGGCAATGTCCGAAACCGCGTTGCTCAAGCTAGCCGCAGCAAATACCGTGACTTTGGGTGCTGCGCTTGCAGGCACTGAAATAAAAGCCAGCATAAACGCTAGCGTGGTAAGCAGTTTAAACATAAGTGATTTTTAAAGTTAACCTAGCTTGAAATCCTGCAATGGTTTAAATGAATTTAAAATGTATTTTACCGCGAGGCTGCAGCAAATTGCCTAACTAATTTTGCACATTGTGATGTGAAATTTAAAAGCCTATGTTCATGATTTTGCTTAAGCCGCATTCATGAACAACAATAGTGCCCGTGCAGGCTTAAAGTTCATAATGCAGTTACACAAACACGACATGTGGTCGGTTTAAAAACAGATTTTAGGAGAATTATTATGTGGACAACACCAGCAGCTACTGAAATGCGTTTT
>NCHI01000082.1 GCA_002281815.1 Methylotenera sp. 24-45-7 | reverse complement strand
AATACATCGTTTTAAGGCATTAAATTACCTAATAATGTATTTAAAAAATTACTTGGTTAACGCCGCTCGCCATATTATAAAGTAGCGGTAAGTAAAAAAATTAGCGCTCAAGCCGCCGCAGATAAATAAAGATAAAGCGCGACTTAAAGTGATAGTCAAATTTGGTATATTGGGTTAGCGCAGATTAGCGCATAACTGATTAAACAATTTGAAATTTACTAAAGATAGAATTTTAACGAATTTAAGCTAGAGCTGGCTGGTATAGGCCGCATTTAAGCACAAATTTAGCAATTAGGTTGCCTTAACGCACAAATAAACTGTTTCATACCAAGCTTATGCTGATGAAACACCTTGATTTAGATGACAAATACAGACTCAGTTTAACTGACTCATTGCATTTAAATATTAATCGCGGCTAGATATTAATCTTAACCAACCGCGATACAACGTTAAATTGCGCCCTTGTTATATGCAATGTCG
The DNA here is from genome assembly GCA_002281815.1 of Methylotenera sp. 24-45-7. Taxonomy (GTDB): domain Bacteria; phylum Pseudomonadota; class Gammaproteobacteria; order Burkholderiales; family Methylophilaceae; genus Methylotenera. The sequence continues at coordinate 6,556 of NCHI01000082.1, read as the reverse complement.
TTAGCATTCAATAAGCAGTTTCAATATTTAAAATACTGCTTCTAGAGTAATTCAACCAAGCTTTGACACTTTCACCTTAAACGTTCTCATTCTGAGCTTAAATTTAAGCCGTTTTTCTGCTCGCCTTTGCTAGCGCAGGAGCAAACAATGAAACGCATGTTATTTAATGCAACGCAATCTGAAGAGTTACGCGTTGCGATTGTTGATGGTCAAAAACTCATCGATTTAGATATTGAACACGCTGGTAAAGAACAGCGCAAAAGCAATATTTACAAAGGTGTTATCACCCGTATTGAACCTTCACTCGAAGCCGCATTTGTTGACTACGGTCAAGATCGTCACGGCTTTTTACCTTTCAAAGAAGTGGCGCGTAGCTACTACAAAGAAGGCGCAGACAGCCGCGCCCGCATTCAAGATGCCTTAAAAGAAGGCCAAGAAATCATCGTTCAAGTAGATAAAGACGAACGTGGCAATAAAGGTGCTGCGCTCACAACGTTTATCTCACTCGCTGGCCGTTATTTGGTGTTAATGCCAAACAACCCGCGTGGTGGTGGTGTGTCACGTCGCATTGAAGGCGAAGACCGTGACGAACTACGCGATACATTAGCGCAACTCGAAGTACCAAAAGGCATGAGCATCATTGCACGTACCGCTGGGATTGGCCGCACCGTTGAAGAACTGCAATGGGATTTAAACTACCTCACGCAATTGTGGGCAGCTATTGATGGTGCTTCAGCCATGCAGCCTGGCGCTTACCTGATCTACCAAGAAGGTAGCTTAGTGATTCGTGCGATTCGTGATTACTTCAGTTCAGACATCGGTGAAATTCTCATCGACACACCGGATATTCACGAACAAGCGGTACAGTTCATGAACCACGTGATGCCAGGCAATGTGGCGCGCGTGAAGTTATATCAAGATGAAATCCCTCTGTTCACGCGTTTCCAAATCGAACACCAAATTGAATCAGCATTCGCACGTGAAGTACGTTTGCCATCAGGTGGCGCAATTGTCATTGACCACACTGAAGCTTTAGTTTCTGTAGACGTTAACTCTGGTCGTGCCACACGCGGTAGCGATATTGAGCAAACGGCACTCAATACCAACCTCGAAGCGGCTGAAGAAGTGGCGCGTCAATTACGCTTACGCGACTTAGGTGGCTTGGTGGTCATTGACTTTATCGATATGGAAAACCAACGTAACCAACGTGAAGTTGAAAATGCCTTACGTGATGCCTTGCATTTAGATCGCGCACGTGTACAAACCGGCAAAATCTCACGCTTTGGTTTATTAGAATTATCACGCCAGCGTTTGCGTCCAAGCTTAGGTGAAACTAACCATATCCCATGCCCACGTTGTCATGGTACTGGTCATATCCGCGGCATTGAATCCACTGCATTGCATATCTTGCGTATCACGCAAGAAGACGCGATGAAAGAAAATAGCGCCATTATTCAAGTACAACTTCCTGTTGAAGTAGCTACGTTCTTGCTTAATGAAAAACGTGCGGACATTCATAAAATTGAACAGCGCATGGGCGTTGAAGTGGTGTTGATTCCTAACATTCACCTTGAAACTCCTAACTACAACATCATGCGCATTAAGCACGATGATGTAACACTGGAAACCAACCGTGCAAGTTACAAAATGGTTGAATTGCCTGCTGAAACCAGCTATCTGCCAGACGCAGCTGAAGAAGCTAAAGCAGTTAAAGCGGTAGCCTTAGTCAAAGGCATTACGCCTGCTGCACCAGCACCTATCGTGGCTGAAAAAGTTGAGCCTACAGTGTCACTATTTGCGCGAATTAAAAACTTCTTTGCGGCATTCGGTAGCAAAACCAATGAAGAAAAGGCAGAAGAAAAAGCAGCTGAATCACGTCGCGAAGGCAACCGTAACCGCAATCGCAACCGTAACCGCAATGATCGCAATCGTGGTGAGCGTGGCGAGAAAAATGCAGCGCAACAAGACCGCCCTAACCGCAATGCTGAAGCAAAAACACAAGAGCCGCGTCAAGCAGAAAGCAAAGCGCAAGAGCCACGTCAACAGAAACCACAACAGCCACGCAATGATGCACAACGTCAGGAACGCGCTGAAAGTCAGCGTAACCAGGCTGCGAACGGAGTAGCCCCGGAAGCAAATGCTAACGAGACTACAGAGCAACGCACCGAGCGTACTGGACGTCGCAACCGCAACAATCGTCGTGGTCGTCGTGATCGTGATGAAAATGCAGCGCCACGTGAAAACAATCGCCCTTTCGTACCTAACGAAGAAATCGTAGCTAACGCTGCTGTAGAACCAGTGATTGCTTCAGCTAAAGTCGAAGAAAGCGCACCTGTTGAAACTAAAGCCGCCAAACCAACGGTGAATGAGCAAGCAGCGCAAGCTAATGTTGCAACAGAAGCTGCGGCAACTAAAACTGAGTCTGCAAAAGTAGAGACTGCAAGCACTGCGGAAACGAAAAAACCAAGGCCACAAAAAGCTGCGGGCAAGAAATCTGCGCCAGCGACTGAATCTACCCCAGCAACAGTAAACGATAATGCAACTCAGGTTGTTGAGGCTGATGACAAAGCAGCGGTGAAAACAGATAAAAAACGTCCTGCACGCGGACGCAAACCTAAAGCTGAAGCTAAGCCAGTAGATTTAGCTGCAGTTGGCTTGCAACTAGTCGAAACTAAAGCCGATACGGCTAAAGTAGCTGCTCCAGTTGAAGCTGAAAAACCTAGCAAACCGCGTAGAGCAGCATCGTGGCAAAAACAAGCCGCAGCTGAGACAACCGCAGAACCTTTGGTAATGGTTGAAACACAAAACAAATAAGCTTTATCAATTTGCTTTAAACAAAAGGCCCGATGATGAATCGGGCTTTTTTACGCCTATATTGAGCAGTTGTAACTTAGTGGCTACACTTATGCTTAATTTAGCGTAGCTTGTGCTTAATTTAGCGTAGCTTGTAATGTAGCGATGTTAAATTAACGCTATGATATAGATGTAACTTAATTAACGCGCCGGAGGATATATGTCTGCACATACCTACAAAGTAATAGAACTTGTTGGCTCATCAGCAGTGAGTTCAGATGACGCTATTCAGTCTGCAATTGCGAAAGCATCACAAACTTTGCACCATCTGAATTGGTTTGAAGTCATTGAAACGCGTGGCCATATTGTGGATGGCAAAGTGGCGCATTTTCAAGTCACGCTAAAAGTAGGCTTTAGAATCGAAGATTAATTCAAACAGCCAACTAAAATTCAAATAATGCCCTGTTACTAAACTCGATATCTCAGTGTTCTGAATTACCAGTGATTGGTGCATTTTTCAATATGTGCCGTAAATGCATCAAATCGCTAGTAATGTATTCAAACGTTGATGCTATGGAGCTAGAGCGAATGACAGCGTCTCTTAGCGCCTCATCCACAGTAAGCAAATCTTTTTGTAATATAGCATCATCAATCAACTTAATCGCTTTTTGCAAGCACTGCAAATCGTAAATGAATCGCACTTGCCAAGACTTGCTATAGTCATTCTGCCAGTCATCAAAATCACTGTCTTTTAACACTTGCTCGCTAGAGCCCACGGCTTTCGCACACTGCACTATAGAAGCTTTCACCTTATTTAAATTAAACGGCTGGCTATTAATATTTTCCACTTTAGACCTCCACAATATTTATTGACTTAGCGACTGCGTAAGTTAAAAAGTAATATCTCAAACAAGCCTTACATATAGCTGCTTACCCAACACTTGCAAGGCTGCTGCAATGCCATCAATTCTTGTGGTATGACGCACATTGGTTAAGCGATTCACTTCTTGCGGTGTAGTGTTTAACATACGCGCCAATTCAGCAGGACGAACTTTTTGAGTAATCATTTCGTTCAGCAACAGCACCTTGGCAGCAAGGCTGGTTGGTAATTCAATACCGCGCTGCCCACGCTTTGCCTTAGATGGAGTAGGCACTAATTTTTTATCTTCAAGATAAGACTCAATTGCAGCTTCTAAAACTATTTTTCCAGCATCTAATGCCGCAGCAATGGTATGTCCATGCGCTATCACAGAGGGGATGTCATCGCAGGTTAATAGATAACCTTGTGCTGTATCGCTTTGAATAAGACTTACAGGATATTTAAACATTTAGTACTCCTCAATTAAGAACCTATTTTGTTTATCGAAATAATCATTTAAATGGGATTATTTATCCATAAAATTGATTATAAGCGCATAAATATAAATGTCAAAGATTCTTTTAATAAATAAACATTAATGAGGAATTTAAAAAATACTAACCCACATAGTCTGTGGATAAAGTTGTTGGTATGGCAAGGGTAAGAGGCTTAAGTGACTGTTTGAAAGCGTAATACTGATAGCGATGATTTATTAATCAGCTAATGTCACGATTACGGATATAACAGGCAGGACGAACCAGAAAGTGATACTGACAGGTTAAATATTAGGTGAGCTACTACAGAGGATTGCTGCTATTTACGTTTAATCAACTCGTCAACGATGAGTTCTAGTTGCTTGAAGGAGAAAGGTTTGAAGAATACTTTTACACGTGATGGCAAGCCACCCTTTTCGTCGATATCGGCTTGCGTGAGGCCGGTAAGCGCAATGATCTGCACGTCATCATAGGCATCGGTGGCAGCGAGATGGCGTATCATATCGAAGCCGCTAATTTTGGGCATGTGTAGATCGGTAATGATGATGTCGGGTAACTGTTTTCCAAGGCTAATGAGGCATTCGAAGCCATCTGCAACAAAGGTGATATTGACTGGGATATCAAGGTTTTTGAAGTAAAACTCTAACAGATCGCGATACACTTCATTGTCTTCTGCGATCAACACTTTTAGCGAACTTGCCACGGGTTGCACTGGCGATACATTTTGTCTGGCATTCCATTTCAGATTTGAAATGACTTCGCGCTCAGCTAGTACTTTCTCTACAGACTCCAAAGAAACTCTTCTGTGGCCGCCCTGCGTTTTCCACGCGGCTAGTACGCCGGCTTCTACCCACAGCTGCACAGTTCTTAACGAAACGCCAAGCATCACGCCTGCTTCGCGAGTAGTTAAGGTTTTGTCATCAGCTGTAGACATGGTAATTTCTTGAATTAATGAAAAAAATGCAAATTTCACACAATAGGTAAATATTACCCATTTAGCTTTTGCAACGCAACCTTATGACAGTAAATGAAAAATTTATACTATAAAATCAAATGGGGTCTGTGCCAGAAAACCATAAAGTCACTGTAGTGCCGTGATCTAATTTAGATTCAATATCTACGTGTCCGCCATGAAATTGCATAATTTCCTTAACAATAGACATGCCTAAGCCAGTACCAGGCCTGCTGCCAGAATGATCTGCGCGCCAAAAACGCTCACCCACATGTGCGATTTGTGTATCCGTCATACCGATGCCTTGGTCGGTAATTTGCACACCAACATGATTGCCGCGTTTAATCACGTTCAATTTTATCTCTTGGCCGGGTGAAGAGTATTTTTCAGCATTGATAAACACATTCATAATCGCCTGACCAATTTTCACAGCGTCGCCCTCAATCCAACAATCGTCATCAAGTCGCTGCAAGACAATATTGCGTGAGGCTTTTTCAAGTGTTAAATCGGCGACTATTTTAGTCACTAAGACATTCATCTCTAATTTTGCAAGATTAAAATCTTTATCGCCTTTGGCATCTATTCTTGCCAAGTCTAGCAACTCGTTAATCATGCTGACCATTAATTTAGACTGCCGCTGCATGGCTTCTAACATTTCACGTTGTGTCTTTTCATCAAAACGCCTAGCCAACATCAGCTCAATATAACCAAAAATACTCGTCATCGGCGTTCTCAGTTCATGCGCCGCATGCGAAATAAATTCGGTTTTCATATTCGCCACTTCGTATTCCGATGTGACATCGCGTAAATAAAGAATATGCGCAACGTTAAAAGTGTCGCTGTGCATACCTATCATTTGTAGTACTACTTTATTGGGACGCTGCAGGATTAACTCATGCTGCATAGGCAAGTTTTTATCTAAAATAAAATATGAAAAAATACCGTTAAATTGCTCTGGGTTTTGGGCACGTTTTCTTAGCTCATCATCCAACACGCTTATATTTTGTAGGGTAATGCGCTGACTGCTAATACCAGTAATCTCCTGAAATGCAGGGTTAGAGAACTGCACTATCCCTTGAGCCGATATCGCCACAAAACCATCTGGACTTAATGCAAACATCGCATTAAGTTGCGCATTGCTATCGAGCAGCGCATCACTTTTTGCTTGTAACTCTTGCGTTTGTTCGCGTACTTTTCTTTCTACCACCCCGTTGCGTCCGGTCACAACCAACATCAATACTTGCAAAATGGCAGTAAAAAACAAACCAATTAAACTTACCACCCAAGTCATGGGTGTGGGCTGCTTATGCAAATATTCATTACTAGGAAAAGCCGTTAAATCCCATGTGCGATTGGCGATTTGAATGCTGCTACGCCATAGGTAATTTTCATTGATAATTTTATGGCTTTTATCTGAACGAAACACCACACGCCTGCCTAACGGCGCACCTGCGTCAT
>NCHI01000081.1 GCA_002281815.1 Methylotenera sp. 24-45-7 | reverse complement strand
GGTAAAGCCAGCGTAAGGACCAAATAGCAGGGCGGGTTTGCCATTGATAAGGCGCGTATCAAGATGTGGCACAGACATAGGCGGCGCTCCAATTGCAGCTTTACCGTAGACTTTGCCATGATGTTGTTGAATAACCGCTTCGTCCGTACACACCAGCCACTGCCCACTTACTGGAAATCCGCCATAGCCTTTGCTTTCTGGAATGCCAGATTTTTGCAGCAGTTTTAAGGCGTTACCACCTGCGCCTAAAAATACAAAGCCGGCATCAATGGTTTGCACAGGTGCATTTGCTGATTTAATGGTCACGCTCCAACGCCCATTGCGCTTACGTTTGATTTTTGTGACTTCAGTACTCATCTTTAATGAAAAATTTGGCTTAGTTTGTAGCTCTGCCACTAGGCCACGTGTCAGTGCGCCAAAATTAATATCGCTACCGTAGCCAACACGTGTCGCCGCCACTTTCTGTGCGTGGTCGCGCTGTTGCATAATCAGCGGCATCCATTGCCTTAATGTGGCTTCATCTTCACTGAACTCTATGTCTTGAAACAAATGATGCTTTTTGAGCAAATCATAGCGTTTACGCAAAAACTCAACGTCGGCATCACCCCACACAAAGCTTAAATGTGGCACTGCATTGATGAAGTCTTGCGGGGTAGGGAGTAGTTTTTGTTCAACCAGATAAGACCAAAACTGCAATGACACCTCAAACGAAGCATTAATCGCCAAGGCGCGATTGATTTCCACTTGGCCACTTGCGCTCATCGGCGTGTAGTTTAGCTCGCAATAGCCAGCGTGACCTGTGCCTGCGTTATTCCAAGCATCGCTGCTCTCAGCAGCCACGTTAGGTAAACGTTCAACCATCATCATGTTAAGACTGCTATCCAGCTCGGATAACAGGGCGCCTAAGGTGGCGCTCATGACGCCACTGCCCACTAATAATACGTCGACTTCTTTATTCATGATTGATAACTACTTGGGTTGTTTGTTGATGGAAAGTAGCACGTCTACATCTTTGTCACTGATTTTTTCACCCGTGTTTAATGCATCACCGCGATGTGCTTGATGGAAGTTATGACACGACATACAGTTGCTGGCAATACGTTTATGTTTGGGTTTGTTGCCAGAGTGACATTGCAAACATGACTTGCGGTCAGGAATGGCAACATCGGCGCTGGATTCAGAATCCTCAACTTTATGGCAGCTTATGCATTGCTGTGTGCGGTGCGCGCCGTGGTTAAACTGTGCTTTGCTAAACCAGTCATCGTTAACATTAAGCGGTGCGGTGCGCCATGGTACAGCGTCGCCAGCTTTGCTTTCTACAATATTGTGGCAGTAAGCGCAGCCATTGGTTTTCAGGGTGTCAGAGTACGCAGAAAACTGCTTAGGCGCATTGAGCTTAAGCATGTTAAACACGCTTTCTTCGTTGCCATGCGGCACGCTGAGCTTGAGTTCATTAGCACCTACTGTGAGTTGGTCAGCATGACAGGAGCTACAGTTGTTTTTAAATGAAAGCGGCGTAAAGCGCATTTCTTTACCGACGGCAGCGTGACAAGTGGTGCAGGATAATTCGCGCACATCCCAAATACCATTTGGCCCTTGCACTTTGCCTACGTGTTGCGAATGCGGAAATTTAAGCCCGGAATTTTCAACCAGGCGCGCTTTTTCATTTTGAGGAATACGCGTGATGGCTTGCGGATTGTTACCAGTTTTAAATGTTAGTTTAAATTCAGGGTGGTCACTATCAAAGTCATGCACATTGGAGAGCGTTGAGTTTGGGTTGATGACCTTGATATTGCCATGACATTTAACACACATACCATTGTCTTGCTTGGCAATCGGGTGTGGCGCTTTGTGTTCTTCGTGGCATTCTGCACAGCGCGTAGTACCGACAAAACGATGTGCAGCATTAAAAGCTTTTTTTTGCAATGCAGGGTCGGTGATATGTGCAGCCGTGTCTTGATGGCAGCTTAGGCAGGCTTTATCTGAAACTTTTTGTAGCGGCTGCTGGTGGCAATTAACACATTGCGAGCCAAAGTGCATATGCGAAGGGGATATGCGCCCCGGGCTCCACACCCGATCAAAACCAAACGGTAGCTCTGCCATGCTGGTTTGCACTTGTGGTACTAAAATTTGCAGCAATGGCAGCCCCAGAAAAACCACAGCAATCAATGCGGCTAAAGCGATAGATAAGCGCCGTTTGAAGCTGGAGGCGTTTTTCAGAGGTTGATGCGTGCGTGATTTTAAATCCTGAAAATCGTCAGGCAAGCGGTGTGCCAGCGCCAATGAAATAGCTAAGTTCACGTCAGGCGGCGCAGGCTCTACTCTAAGCTCATAAGGCCCCACCATGATGTGCGTGCCATGCGTGAGCACCATGCCAGGAATTAAAGCACCATCAACTTCTAATTCACCATTCATGGCCTGAATGACCGGCTGCCCCTCATCATTGAGCTTAATCACTGCATGATGCATAGACAAACGTGGGTCAGGCAAATGCACATTACACTCAGCACCGCGACCCAGCATGAGCTCATGGCTATGAATCGTGCGATAACTTCTTACCGGCAAGCCGCGAGAGTTATAGCTGATTTTTATTAACAGACAATTAATCATTTAGTCGCTTTACCAATAAACAAATACAGCAATGATGTGCGCAGTCATTGCCACTAACAGTGCAATCGCAAACGGGACATGCAAGTACAGCCAGATGCCCAGTCTTGAACGATACATCAGGTCTTGCCGCGCACGCTTCACTAGCGATAAGCGGCGCACCATGATGGTATAAAGTTCACGATACAACTTACGCTGTTCGGGAGATAAGTCTTTGCCGAGTTCGGTAAGGTCATCTACGGCTTGCGCAGAAGGGCAGTTGGGCTGATAGCCTTTGAGTTGCTCAATAAGCCCCAAGCCGATAGAGGTTTCGCGGCAGGCGCGCGCTACGGTGTTGTTAATGGCATCGGGCATGACTAAAGCGATTTGCCGTGCCAGCTTGTCTGCTTCGGCAATGCGCAACAACAGGCTGTCTAAGCTGTCTTCACCCATGTTTTCACTCATCATGCGCGGATAAATCATATAAGTGTAATTGCCAAAAAAACCGCTGATGACTACGATTAACAATAAGGCGTAGGCTAAAGTATGAACGTTAAGCCCGAAATGAAAGCCACTATGCAAGGTGACTAATACGGTTAATGCAGTACCAAGATAAATATGCGCCGATAACCAGCCCTGTGTAGAGCCAGCGCTGCGATAGCGCCGTTTGCGTACGCCATACCAAGCCATCCATAACACCATGCATGCCGAAATAATGCCTAAGCCATAACCTAAAAAGCTGCCGCCATAGTGCCCAACCGCTGGCTCAAAAACTAAATAAGCTGCAAATGCCACCAAGATAATTAGCGCAGCAATCTTGAAATACAGATAATTTTTATAATCAAAAATATTACTGCGTTGCATTAATAACTCTCTACAAATGAATATTGAATAAGCATGATATTAATGCTCTTCATGGTCCAGTAAATTAACTTCACCTGATGTTCCGCTGGCATAGCCCAGCAAACCTTCAGGATTAACGCGCAATGCAGCACCTACTGGGCAAGCACGTACGCATACTGGGCCTTCTGCAATGTCTTTACACATGTCACATTTCACAGCAACTTTCGTGCCTTCTTGGTCATTAGCCACTTTTGGCGTAATACCTAATAGCATCTGCCACAGACTACGCTCTGGTTGCTCATGAATCACTGCCATCTGAATCACGTCATATGGGCAGTTTTGCTGACAGTTGCCGCAGCCGATACAGCTATCATCGATATAAACCTCACCATGCGGCGCGCGATGGATAGCGTCGGGCGGGCAGTCTTTCATGCAATGCGGATGTTCACAATGACGGCACGAGGTTGGCACACGTATGTTGGCGAAAATCGGGCCAGTGTCACGGTCTAATCTCGATGCGCCACCGTGAGTGCTAGCGCAGGCTTCTTCGCAATAATTGCAGCGCACACACAAAGATTCGTCAATCAGCAATACGTCGGTGGCTTCGCCTACGCCTTGCTGAATCAAAAACGAGATTAAATTGGATTGTGTGGATTGGCTGGTAATGCTGCCGCTGCCGTTAGAAACGTTTTCAAGCTGCTCGCGTTTTTCCTGCTCTTGCAAGTGTTGCATGTAGCGCGCATCGAGCGAGCTTCTTATTTCAGGGTTTTTTGAAATAATGTCACGCATGCGGTCGGCTTTAATCAGCACGGCATCGGTAGCAACAGCGGCTCTTACTGTGGCGTAGCGCGGCTCTCCAGACACCAGCGACATTTCACCTACATAGTTACCGGCAGCCACGTAAAACAACACCACTTCGCGCCCAGCGATCATGCGCGACACGGTGACAGAGCCACTTTGAATTAAATATAACCCATCGGCTTCATCGCCTTCATGAAACAACTCTTCACCAGCGGCAAAGCTTTTTAATATCGCATGACTGGCCACATCATTAAGCTCTTCTTCACTTAATGAAACGCCTATGCACACCTGAACCACGCTTTTAATCGCCACCTCATTGAGCACACGACGCATCGATTGCACCGAGTTAATCAGCTTTTGCATTACACGACGGGGTGTTTCGATGAGTACACAAGGTGTTTTCGCACGCACTGTGCCGGGTCTGCGTCGGCCTGACACCAATGCCAGCTCACCAAAGAAATTACCGGTGTGCAGCTCTGCGTCTGGCACATCGTCGTCGTCAATCAAAACTTCCAAGTCACCTTCAATCACAAAGAAGAAAGTGGTGCTGTAATCGTTGCGTTTAAAAACAATGTCACCTGGCTGCGGTAGCAAAATATTGCTTTCCAGTACCAGTTCGCGCAGTTGCAGCGTGCTTAACATCGCTAATAAAGGTACGTTTTTTTGTACTTTAACCAGCACATCATCTACGCCACGGTCATCACAAAAGCTAGAAAATTTCTGGCGTAATAATTCAGTGTCGGCAGACTCGACTGGATTGCCTAAGATGTGCTCGATGACCTCAAAGCCTTGGTTAATGCCTTGTTTAATCAGCGGATAGCCGGCAAGGGCACCAATAATATAAAGTCCTGGTACATTAGATTCGTAACTGGCAGAAAGCAGGGGCAGCGCGCCAGCATCGGGCGTGGGAAAAGCTACGCCAAATTTCTCTAGCACCGGGCGAGATGGTAGGGCACCCAAACGCGCAATAATACGGTGACATGGAATACGCTCTACGCCATTAGGCGTGCTAGCAAATAAAGTAATTGGAAAGTCACCGCTATCGTTGGTTTCTATCGATTGTGGCTTGGTTTGCAATAACCAATCCAAGGCGCCTTTGTGCCTAGCTTCTGTGAGTAGGGTGAGGTTGCTTTCTTTTAGGTTACTAAAGTCTTCAGCACGATTGAGAATAATCACCTGATTGCGACCAGTAAGCGCCAGCGCGTTTTCAACCCCAGTGTCGCCGCCACCAACCACTACAATAGTTTCATTTTGGTAGGCTTCAGGGTCATCTAGCTGATACTGCACATGCTCAGACTCGCCACCCGGAATTTCAAGTTTGCGTAAATTACCCTGTACACCGATGGCCAACACTACGTGATCGGCGGTGAGTTTTTCACCGTCTTCTAATGTGAGCTTGAGCTTTTTTGCGCCGGTGCTGATATCCACCACTTTAGATTGATAGCGAATATTAATCTTGCGTTCAGCGATGGTTCTTTCCCATGTATCTAGCACTGATTCACGTAAAGAAGCACTGAATGGCAGTGGGCTGCGCAGCGGCAGGGCTCTGGGTTCTGCCATCACTAGTTTGCGGCGCTGATAGCTACGGATGGTACTTGCGGCGGCGGCTGACGCCTCTAAAAGTAGATAATCTGCGCCTTGCTCGGCGGCGCGGGTAGCTGCTGAAAGCCCGCTAGGGCCAGCGCCAATAATGATGATATTAAAATGTTTACGCATGGATAGTTAATTATACTTTTTAACTTACATTTAGTGGTGCGATTTAGCGCGTCTAGATGCGAATAGCTAAGTTAAGTCAGCATAAGAATTTATACAAAATAGTAGACTTTAATGATTTGAAATTAATGATATTTTACAAATTGCGAGGAGTGAGAGGTAGGCATGACTAAAATTGTTGAGCATAATGCAATATAGTAAGAGAAAGTCTTGCTTATTTCAGCATGGCTAAGTTAGATCAGGTGGGCGAATATATGAAGTGTCCAATTCCAGCCAATGAAATCAGTCGATTACAAGCAGTTTACGCTTACGATATTCTAGATACATTACCAGAAGTCGATTTCGATACTATCACCCGCATCGCAAGCATGGCGCTCAAAGTGCCGGCCGCAGTTATTGGCTTGATGGATTCAGATCGCTTATGGTTTAAATCGCAGCTTGGTCTAGGTGTGACTGAACTTGATCGCCAAATTGCCTTTTGCGCCCACGCTATCATGGCACCTAATGAATTGCTTGTGGTTGAAAACATGCTTGAAGACGAACGTTTTCAAAATAACCCATTAGTTACGCAAGCACCCAATTTACGATTTTATGCAGGCGCGCCACTCATTAATGTGCAAGGCTACGCCTTAGGTACGATAGCGGTAGCTGATACTGTGCCGCGCCGTTTTACCCCGCAAGAGGGTGAAATACTGAAAGATTTTTCTAAGTTGGTGGTATCTACTCTAGAGCACCGCAGCAAAGCTAGTCAATATCAAAAGTTGGCGTTAACCGATCAATTGACCGGATTGCCAAATCGCTCTAATTTTGAACGCACGCTTGACTTGCAAATTGCGCACTCAAGCCGCACCGGTGACCCGTTTTCATTGTTTTACATGGACTTAAATCAATTCAAAATGGTGAATGATACTTATGGGCATGCAGCTGGCGACGAAGTTTTAGCGAGAGTGGCGCAAGCAATGCTGTCACAACTCAGAGCAGGCGATATGTTGGCACGCTTAGGCGGCGATGAGTTTGGCATGATTGTGCGTGGTAGCGCTGAGGAAACCTCGCAGCCATTGATGAATAGAATCAATGAAGTAGTTGCCAAGCCTATTATGTTGTC
>NCHI01000080.1 GCA_002281815.1 Methylotenera sp. 24-45-7 | reverse complement strand
CAAATGACGTAGCCAAAATATTGGCGCTTTGCGGTTTGGTTGTATTCATTAACGCCGTACTGATTATTCTAAGAGCGAATATTCTAACCAGCCGTTATGTGATATTTTTTGGCTTTATCTCCATTATATTTGCTGCTTTTGCCATGGTCTCACTTTATCAAAAATGGCAACGCAAACAACTTGGAGGCTTAGAAAAGTTCGTTTCGATTTTCGCAACGATTGTGATTTTGTTGAGCATAGCCTTAAATGTCATGCCAAAACATGCAGGTTACAACTACCAAAAAGAAGCTGTTGATTTTGTAAAAACACAAAATGTTGAACGCAAGAGCGTGTTTTATGTTTCGCCTAGAGCGCGCTTTTATGCGGGGGCAGCATACCTAGACAGGGGTTATGACTACTGGAAGTTTACAGAGAAAGCTATCGCAGACGGGTCTATTTATCAACATGACTATCTGGTCATTAATCTAGATATCAACGAAAAAACAGCAGAAAGAGAAGCCGTACTTGCAGCAGAATTAACTGATTACGAACTGGTAAAAATATTCTACGGCTACAAAAAGAAGAAAAGAATGTTAGTTTATAAAAAAGCACAGCATGCTGGTTAGCAATTATTGCGCATCAATAAGCTCTTGTGCTGCAATAATCGTCGCTTGTAAACGTGCTTTTCTATCTAAGTATGCATCAGAGTTTATGTCTGCAAAGTAGGCTTTTAGTTTCAAAACTAACAAATAACATTTTGATTTAAATATTACCTTTTTGGCAATATTAAGCTGATCTTTAACGTCATAATGCTTTTGATAAAACAGAAATATGCCACGTCTTTTTCTCAACCATTTATCTAACGAAGCAGCACCTATTTCACTCGCACCCGATATATGCGTAATGAGAATGTCATCAGCGTATCCAATTTCAAAGCCAGCCAATCTTAAACGCAGGCAGATATCAACATCTTCACCATACAAGAAAAAATCTTCATCAAAACCAGCGATCTGATTATAAACATCACGCTCTAGGAGCATGCACGCACCTAGCACCCAAGCAATTTTACCGGGCAAGTGGGTGAGTTTTTTGGTGTGACGTAGTTGGCTCGAAGATGGATAGGTATAACGCGGTAATACCATTTTGTTTTTTCTTGGCTCTTGAACTGCAGGCGCCAACAAACCAACGTTAGGATTACTGCTCAGCTTGTCCACAAGCTTTCTGATTGCATGTGCATCAGTAATTTGCGTGTCGGGATTTAGTAGTAAAACAAAATCTCCATGCGCTTTACTCACTGCGAGATTATTCGCACGACCAAAACCTAAATTTTCGTTACTTTCAACCAGCGCAACAGTAGGCGGCAGCTGACTTTGCAGAAGCATGACACTGTCATCTTTACTTGCATTATCTACCACGATAATTTCAAGGCGCACATCCTGCTGGCTAAGCAGTGACTGTATACATTCGAGCGCATAGTTTCCAGAATTGTAATTAACAATAATGACCGAAACATAAGGTGACATTGATGTGTCCATAATGAATGCTAAGTTAACAAAGAGGATAGTCTTGGTAATGTTGTAATGCTATTTTTTACACAATAATCTTGCCAATCCGCGACTTCTGTCCAATCACTCAAGAACACGAAATCTAAACCAGCACGTGTTGCGGCTTCATAGTCATATTTGCTATCGCCAATAAATAATGCTGGCATTTGCAAGTGGCCACTCGCCTGCTCTCTCGCTAATACGGTGTCTTTATTGTCTGGGCTGCCGAATAAACCACCTTCAAAATAGCGTGCTAAATCGCGCTTGGCGAACAAATTACGAATCTCCTGCTGGTCACCACCAGACAAAATCATCCATTTTGCATGAGAAGTTGCAGTGCGCAAGTCATCTAAACCTTTAGCAACTGGGCAATGCATTAAGCCTACCTCGAGCTCGCGTGAGAACTCATCTAAAAAAGTTTGAATTGCCTCGGCTGTAGCAGGCTGATGCAGAACTTCACGTAAGTACCAATCAAACTTATGGTAACGCGATATGCCGCCCAAACGTACGTGATAATCTACTAAGGCTTGTGCTTGGGCGTCAGTAGCGCCTAAGTTTTTGGCAGTGCGAAAATACGCATCGGTTTTAACAATGTTGGAATCCAACACCACGCCATCACAGTCAAACACAATGCTTTTATATTTGGTTAACTCTATTTGCAAAACTTTATCCCGATATCAATACGCATTAAAAAGGCTTTGCCTCTAACAAGACAAAGCCCAATTATATCTACCAAAAAAAGAATTAAGCGGCTTTAATTGCGCTGGCTTCTTTAGCTAGTTTAGTGATGTGTGCCCAATCTTTGCGTGCTACTGCATCCGCTGGTGTTAACCAGGTGCCACCGCATACTACAACATTCGGCAATGCTAAAAATTGTGGTGCGCTTTCTACGGTTACGCCGCCAGTTGGGCAGAATTTCACATCCCCAAATGGGCCAGCAAAGCCTTTTAACAGGTTAATGCCACCCACAGCCACAGCTGGGAACAGCTTCAAGAAATAGTAGTCATCAGCATTCGCCATCATGATTTCAGAGCCGGTTGAAACGCCTGGCAATAATGGCAAGCCAATTTTGCGTGCAAACTGACCCAATTCACTGGTATAACCTGGGCTAACCGCAAACTGGCAGCCAGCGTCTTTTGAAGCCTGCGCATCTTTCAGGTTACGCACTGTGCCTGAACCCAAGATTGCATCTGGTACGTGTTTAGCGATTTGCTCCATACCTGCTAATGCGCATGAAGTACGTAATGTCACTTCCAACACTTTAATGCCGCCTGCAAGCAATGCTTCGGCCATCGGCACAGCGTCTTCTACTCGGTTAATCACGATGACTGGAATTACTGGGCCATGATTGGCTAAATCTAATGTACTCATATTTTTACCTATTTAATAAAAAATTCTATGTTTTGATTTTTGCTGGTGGGGGGGCAGAGTCTGGCTCTAAATTAAAAATCCCCCTCAATCCCCCTTTTACTAAGGGGGAGGTATTACAAATTAAACTTTGGTTTAAAAACTCACAGTAGGCGTTTCAAAATTAATTTAGGCAAGGCACTTGAGCGCAGACAGTACGAATAGTACGGCAAGCGAAAGTAACACCGCATAAATTATAATTTCAAAACAACTTACAATAAGCTTTGATAATCAAAGGATAACAAGACGTGTGAGCGTAGACAGTACAACCCAGTACGGCAAGCGAACACAACGCAGTTATCGTTTGATTTGCAAAGTTTACAGTAGGCGTTTCAAAATTAATTTAGGCAAGGCACTTGAGCGCAGACAGTACAAATAGTACGGCAAGCGAAAGTAACGCCGCATAAATTATATTTTCAAACGACTACAACCAGGTAACGGCGCCTTCTTCGGCAGATAGTACATTCTTCCGCATGCCACCAAATAACTCACGACCAAAGTCATGTGCGTTACTGTGGCGCTTGCTATCTGGCAATTCAGCTGGCTCACGTTCTGCCCATGCATCTTCATCTACCAGCACGTTTACCATACCAACCGTTGCATTCAAACGAATAATGTCGCCATCACGCACTTTAGCGAGTGGGCCACCGGCCGATGCTTCTGGGCTTAAATGAATTGCAGCTGGAATTTTGCCTGATGCGCCACTCATGCGGCCATCGGTAACAATCGCTACTCGGAAACCTTTATTCTGCAACACGGCTAGCGGTGGTGTTAGTTTGTGTAGTTCTGGCATGCCGTTGGCTTTAGGGCCTTGGAAACGCACCACGGCGATAAAGTCTTTTTCCAACTCACCGCGATCAAACGCAGCCAGTAACTCTTCTTGTGCGTCGAACACAATCGCAGGCGCTTCAATAATATGGCGGTCTTCAGGTACAGCTGAAATTTTAATCACACTACGACCCAAGTTACCTTTGAGCAAGCGCAAACCGCCAGACTCACTGAATGGGAACTGAGCAGTACGCACGATAGTTTCGTCACTGCTTTCTTTAGGCAGATCTTTCCATACCAGTTTATTGTCTTCTTTGACTGGCAACTTACCATATTCACGCAAGCCACCGTGCGCCACTGTGAACACATCCGGGAACATATAACCGGCTTCAATCAATTCACGAATCACAAATGCAGGACCACCCGCTGATTGGAATTCATTCACATCGGCTTTGCCATTAGGGTACACGCTGGCAAGCAATGGTGTGGTTTTAGCCAGATGATAGAAATCAGTCCAGTCAATAATAATGCCCGCGGCACGCGCGATGGCTACCCAATGGATTAAATGATTAGTTGAGCCGCCAGTGGCCAGCAAGGCTACCATGGCGTTCACAATCACGTGCTCATCCACCATGCGGCCGATTGGCGTAAAGTTTTTACTCTGCACGTTAGCCAATACCATTTTAACGGCCTCACGCGTGAGCAATTCACGCAGACCATCGTGTGGATGCACAAACGCAGCGCCTGGCACATGCAAGCCCATCGCCTCCATTAGCATTTGGTTACTGTTAGCGGTGCCGTAAAAAGTACAAGTACCCGCGCCGTGATAAGCAGCTGATTCAGATTCGAGCAACTCTTGGCGACCCACTTTGCCTTGGGCAAATTGTTCGCGCACTTTTGATTTCGTGGTGTTATCGATACCGGTGCTCATCGGACCTGATGGCACAAATACACATGGCAGATGGCCGAATTTCAAGGCACCGATTAACAAGCCCGGCACGATTTTGTCGCACACACCTAATAGCAATGCAGCATCGAATACATCGTGTGACAGTGCAATCGCAGTACTCATAGCAATCGTGTCACGGCTGAATAATGACAGTTCCATGCCAGGCTCACCCTGGGTAATGCCGTCGCACATCGCGGGCACACCGCCGGCTACTTGTACTGTTGCGCCGTATTTTGCCGCTTCATTACGAATAATGTCTGGGTAGTTTACATAGGGTTGGTGCGCTGACAGCATGTCGTTATAAGCGGTCACAATGCCGATATTCGGCGCTTTTTCTACCACGACACGTAATTTATCATTGGCTGGCATAGCGGCAAATGCATGCGCCACGTTGGCACAGCCTAAGCGGTCAGCCCCTCTTGGACGATTCACAATATCATCAATACGTTGTAGATAGGCCGAGCGCGTAGGACGGCTTTTCTCAATGATACGTTCAGTAACTTCTATATGGGATTGTTTCATAATTAGATACTCTACTTAGATAACTGACTCACTCGCGGAACCTAGCAGAATCTCCGAACTTGGCAGACTCGCGGAACTGGGCAGATTGAATTAGGCAATATGCATTTAGAAAATTATTAGCAAAATTATTGATTTATTATGGTTTGCTAAGCGAATAAAACACCAACCCTGATTATCGCTAAACTCGGGCTTATCGTCAAACAAAAGCCGCTGTAAAAGCGGCTTTTGTTGAATAAAAACAATCGAGATAGCGACTATTTTTTAGTGACCAATATATCTTCCATCAGCAGATATTCCAGGTCGCAGCCATAGAACATGTTCAACGCATCGGTTGGTGAACAAATCATCGGTTCACCACGGCGATTCAACGACGTATTTAGTACCACCGGTACGCCACGCAACTGCTCCAAATGCTCAATTAGCTCGTAGTAACGCGGGTTGGTTTCACGCGTCACCACTTGCGCACGCGCGGTGCCATCTTCATGCACCACTTCCGGAATGCGTGATTTCCAGTGCTCAGCTACATCAAAAGTGAACGTCATGTAAGGCGCAGGGTGCTCGGTTTGCAAGATATCCACTGCCACACGGTCTAACATACTTGGACAAAATGGACGCCAGCGCTCACGATATTTAATTTGCGCATTGATGCGGTCAGCCACACCTGGGTAGCTTGGGTCGCCTAAAATACTACGACAGCCCAGCGAGCGCGGGCCAAACTCCATGCGACCTTGCAGCCAAGCCAGCGGATTACCGCTTGCCAACAACTCTGCACCTTTCTTAGCAGCATTTTCTACTCGGGTAAAAATAGGCTTCGCCGGATGCGCTTCGCAGGCAGCGATACATTGCTCTGAAGTGTATGCAGGCCCCAGATAGGCATGTTCCATTTTCGCTATGGTGTCGCCTGCCAAGTGCGCAGCATAAGTTGCCGCGCCCAATGAAGTGCCGTTATCGCCGGAGGCCGGTTGTACAAACAGCTCTTTGACGTGGGGCATGGCGATGATGCGCTGATTTAATTTCACATTGAGCGCCACACCGCCAGCCATGGCAATGCGCCCGGTTTCTTTGATGATGTCACCTAGATAATAATCTATCATTTTCAGCGCGACATCTTCCAGCAACTGCTGCACCGCAGCTGCATAGTGAATGTAAGGGTCATCAATCTCGTCGCCATGGCGTTTCGGGCCTAGCCACTCAATTAACTCGGGGGTGAAATAATAACCTTTGCCACTTTCTTTATAGCGACGTAAACCCACCACATTGACCAGCTTGGTATTGACGCGCAACTCACCATCTTCAAACGTGACCAATCTAGATAAATCATACTTGCTGGCATCGCCATATGGCGCCATGCCCATCACTTTAAATTCACCATCGAGCATTTCAAAACCCAAATACTCGGTAATAGCACCGTACATGCCGCCTAATGAATCGGGGTCATAGAACTCTTTGATTTTATGAATTTTGCCATTTTCGCCGTAGCCAAAAAACGTGGTGGCGTATTCACCTTTGCCATCGATACCTACAATGGCAGTTTTTTCTTTAAAACCACTGAGGTGATAGGCGCTGGATGCATGCGACAAATGATGCTCAACTGGTACAAATTTGGCGTTGTTTAACCCTAAATCCGCCATGAGCTTCAATGACTTATCACGATTTCGGCGGAAACGACGATTGCCGTTAAAAATCGCATCGAGTGCACGATCAGGCGCATACCAGTGGCGCTTGGCGTAGTGCCAGCGTGCATTGGTGCTAAGCGGAATTTCAGCGTAAGGGAAAGCTACAATATCAACTTGGTCAGGCGTAATGCCTGCCTGCTGCATACAAAATTTTGCAGCCTCATAAGGGAATTTATTTTTAGCGTGCTTATCACGTATAAAGCGCTCTTCCTCAGCAGCGGCGATAATTTTGCCATCCACTAAAATGGCAGCAGAAGCATCGTGACCCAAAGCCCCAGATAAACCTAAAACTATCATGCGTTTACTCTCAATGTCATTTTTCGTTATTTTACTGTGTTTACACGATGCCTGCGCGAATTAAGATATTGTCGCCGGTATTTACGTCGTCAGAGGCGTAAGCAAACTGTAGCGCCTGTTTTAATAAACTTGTGACTTCTTGGTCATTTTCCCAGTTTTTCATCAAGCGCCGCAGGTCTTTGATGTGTTTTTTCT
>NCHI01000001.1 GCA_002281815.1 Methylotenera sp. 24-45-7 | reverse complement strand
TGAAACAGGAAATGACTCTTATCGCTTTAAAAATAGGTCTTAAACTGGTGCACTTTTGCACGCAAACTGTGGTGCACTTCTAAACAAGCATTGACACACCCCACTTTATATAAAGTCTTTCTTGCGCAATTTGGCCCCAAGTGCGAATAAAATTTGCTAGAAGATAGGGGCCTCCACAGGCAGAAAGAACAGACAGAAGAGCAACTAGAGCCGGATTTTTAGAACCATAGAGTAGTATCAGGAAGGCAATGACGGGCAGGAGGACAAGTAGCCCAGGCAACAAGCGTGCCTTGAAATCGTATGGGTCTAATAGCTTTGTAACAACACTTTTCCACGGCACAAGCGTCTCCCTGATTCGCATCTTATTATAGCCATAATCGCAGCCTATGCCTCATCCGACAAATCTGTAGCAATAGTAAATATAGGATTGAAAAGTATACGTAAGCAAAGGCTTATTGTTATTAAGTATAATATTTAGGAAAAATCACACCTTTGCTCCCATTGCATTCATTAACCCTATGATTTAAAAACAACTTGTGAATCCATACATTACTCACAAAAAATCACGACTTTGTTAACGAAAAATACAACTTTGCTCAATCCTACAACAAAAAAGGAGCCGAAGCTCCTTTTTTACTTAACCACACTTACTCTCACCACAATTCAAGCAAGTCAAACAACCATCCATAATAATGCTGGCTTTGGTATTACATTTTTTGCATAGCTGCGCGCCTTTTGGATAGCCTTCGTCGTTGACTTCTTCACCCGGTTTGGCATGTTTTTCTAGGTATTCAGCTTTTTTTTCTTCTACTAGTTTTTGTTGATGTTCATCTAAACCTGGTTTTTTAAGCATGCCGATTTCTTGCAGGTGTTGCTCGACTACTTCGCCAATTTCAGCCACTAGGCTAGGCACGAATTTGCCGCCTTTTTTGAAGTAACCACCGCTTGGTTCAAATACGCTTTTGAGTTCTTCTACCAAGAAGGTAACATCGCCACCTTTGCGGAACACGGCAGACATGACGCGTGTGAGTGCCACAATCCACTGAAAATGTTCCATGTTTTTGGAGTTAATAAAAATCTCGAATGGACGGCGGTGCTCTTGCGGCGTGCCTTCGTTCATCACCACATCGTTGATGGTGATGTAAAGCGCGTGCTCAGTCACTGGGGTTTTGATTTTGTAGGTGTTGCCTACCAGTTTGTCTGGACGGCTTAGCGGCTCGCCTAGCTGAATCACATTGGCTGATGACTCTTGGGTTTTGGCTTCAGCCGCTTTTGCTTTGTCTTCTTCGCTGACTAAGTTGTAGCTAACGATTTTCTTTTCAATTTTGATTGCCATGATGTTTTCCTTTTTCGTAGGAGCGCAATTTATTGCGCGAATTTTCTTTTAATGCTTCGCGATCTAAAGATCGCTCCTACACCTAAAATTTGCCGTAGTAGCCTTCTTTCAGCGCATCGTACAAGTTAGCCGCTGAGTGCATTTCACCGTCGTATTCGATTTCTTCGTTACCTTTGGCTTCAATTTCAGTGCCGTCTTCCAGCGTGAATTTGTAAGTGGTGTTTTCCAAATCTTTTTCAGTCACTAACACGCCTTGGAATGCTTCCGGGTTAAACCTGAATGTGGTGCAACCTTTCAGGCCTTTGTCGTAAGCGTAGAGATAGATGTTTTTGAAATCTTCAAAATCGTAATCGGTTGGTACGTTAATGGTTTTTGAAATTGAGCTATCAATCCATTTTTGCGAAGCTGCCTGAATATCCACGTGCGCTTTGGCCATGATGGTGGATGAATCTAGGAAATAATCCGGCAGTTGCTCTTCAGGTTTGTCGCTGAACGGCATTGCGTTTGGATTAATCAGCTCGCGGTAAGCCAACAGCTCATAAGAGAACACATCGACTTTCTCTTTTGATTTTTTGCCTTCACGAATCACGTTACGTGCATAGTGGTGCGCAAAGCTAGGCTCAATACCGTTACTTGCATTATTCGCTAATGACAATGAAATGGTACCGGTTGGCGCAATTGAGCTGTGGTGCGTAAAGCGCACACCTTTAGTTGCGATTTTGTTGCGCAAGCCTTCAGGAAACTGCTGCATGTAGCGGCTGTATTTACCCAGCAACACTTTACCGGCAATTTTTTGGCCGACTTTAATGCCGTCTGCTGCCATTTCTGGGCGTTTTGCCAGCATATCTGCGGTCACTTCAAATTTCTCATCCATAATCGGTGCCGGGCCTTTTTCTTCAGCCAGTTGCACGCCGATGTTCCAGCCTTCTTCTGCCATTACGCGGGTGACTTCTTCAGTGAATTTGATTGATTCTTCTTCGCCGTATTTCAGTTTCATCATGGTGAGGCTTGAACCCAAACCTAAATAACCCATACCATGACGGCGTTTACGCATGATTTCGTCGCGTTGCTCTTGCAATGGCAGCCCGTTGATTTCAACTACGTTATCTAGCATACGTGTGAAAATGGCCACGACTTCGCGGTATTCTTTCCAGTCAAAATAGGCTTCGTCAGTGAATGGTTTTTTCACAAAACGCGTTAAATTCACTGACCCTAATAAACAAGCGCCATATGGTGGCAACGGTTGCTCGCCGCATGGGTTGGTAGCGCGGATATTTTCGCAGAACCAGTTGTTGTTCATTTCATTGACACGGTCAATCAGAATAAAACCTGGCTCGGCAAAGTCGTAAGTGGAAGACATAATCACATCCCACAAACGACGTGCCTTGATGGTTTTATATACACGGCAAGCCACTTTACCAGCGTCTACACCTTCAGTTTTAGTGAGGTATTTGCCTTTAATTGGCCACTCGCGCCAAACCACTTGGCTGTCGTCATTCACATTCAGGCCGTCCACAATGGCTTCTTTTTCTGTGACTGGGAATGCAAGTTTCCACTCCGCATCGGCTTTTACTGCCTCCATGAATTCTTTGGTAATCAGGCATGACAAGTTGAACTGACGTAAACGGCCATTTTCACGTTTAGCTTTAATGAAGTCAGTTACATCCGGGTGTGAAATATCAAAGGTTGCCATTTGCGCACCGCGACGGCCACCGGCGCTAGATACGGTAAAGCACATTTTGTCGTAGATATCCATGAACGACAGCGGGCCACTGGTGTAAGCACCCGCACCCGCCACAAACGCACCTTTTGGACGCAAAGTTGAAAACTCGTAACCGATACCGCAACCGGCTTTTAGGGTTAAACCAGCTTCGTGCACCTTACCCAGAATGTCGTCCATGCTGTCTGAGATAACGCCAGAAACGGTACAGTTAATGGTTGAAGTCGCTGGTTTGTGCTCTAAAGCACCCGCGTTAGAAGTAATACGACCGGCTGGAATTGCGCCACGACGCAACGCCCACAAAAATTTCTCATGCCACTCGGCACGTTTTTCTTCTGTGGTTTCTACATCTGCCAGCGCACGCGCCACACGTGAGTAAGAAGCGTCCATATCCGCATCGACGTTATCGCCTTGCTTGGTCTTCAGGCGATATTTTTTATCCCAAATATCCTGTGACACAGGTTGAATTGGAATTTCTTTTTCGATGTCTGCGCTTGAATTTTTGGCAGTATCTACGGCTTTTAGCATGGACGAACCCCTTTTTGATAGGCTTAAAAATTACAATTTTTTAAGCCCGCATTATTAACAGTTACTCTTACTTTTCTTACACTTGTTTGACGCAAATTTGACGATGAACAAGACACAAACGATTTAGTGACAAACTTTTGCTTAACCACAACATATTGTGTTTTTTCGATAATTTAATCATTTAGTAGTGGTGGGTCAAGATGTTTTAGTAACTTATTTTTGTAAACAAAGGTTAAGTTTTTCTTGCAAATTTTGTAAGCCGCACTGACACTGGATTTGGGCATTTGCACTGATAAAATTAAGCACCGGTTTTAAAAAAATATGTGAGAATAGCTGCATATAAAATTTAAAGCCTGCCTGCCCATTTCATCATGAATCGCACCGTTTACACTTTGCTGCTTTATCTACTGCTGCCGTTTACGCCGCTCAAGTTGTTATGGCGCGGGCGCAAGCAAGCTGAATATTTAGCGCACTGGCAAGAACGTTATGGCTTTTACAATCAAGCGGCTCAGCAAGCCATTATTTGGCTGCATTGCGTATCGGTGGGTGAAACGCGTGCCGCCGAGCCTTTGGTTAAAGCGCTCATCGCACACTACCCAAAACATCAAATTCTGCTTACGCACACCACGCCAACCGGGCGTGCCACTAGCCAACAACTGTTTGGCAACAGCGTGCAAAGTGCTTATCTACCTTATGACGTGCCATGTGCGGTTAAACGCTTTTTAAACCATTTTCATCCCAGCATCGGCATCATTATGGAAACCGAGCTTTGGTTTAATTTAATTGCCGCCTGCAAACAGCAGCACATTCCACTGCTGCTGGTGAACGCCAGGCTGTCAGAAAAATCTGCACTTGGTTATGCCAAGCTGGGCAAACTGGCGCAACTTGGCCTGCAACAATTAAGCGCCATTGCCGCACAAACCGAAGCCGACGCGCAACGCTTACGCCAACTTGGCGCAGCCGATGTGTGCATCATGGGCAATTTAAAGTTTGACGTAGCACCTCCCGACAGCGCGGCAACACAAGGTGCGCAACTGCGTGACTTGCTAATACAACCTAAGCTAGTCCAACCCAAGCTAGCTCAATCTAAGCTAGCTCAATCTAAGCTCGCTAAACCCAGGCTCGCGCAACATAGGCCGGTTTTTTTAGCGGCCAGCACGCGCGACGGTGAAGAAAGCCTGATTTTAGAGGCAGTGGCAAAGGCGAATATTCCCAACTTGCTCACTATCATCGTGCCGCGCCATCCGCAGCGCTTTGACGCGGTAGCCGAGTTGCTCACCAAACAACAATTGCCCTTTGTGCGCCGCTCCGCAGTGCTCGATGCCTTAAGCACGCTGGGACAAGTTGACTACGTGCTGGGTGACTCTATGGGTGAAATGTTCACCTACTATGCCAGCTGCGATGTCGCGTTTATTGGCGGCAGCTTGTTGCCACTGGGTGGGCAAAACCTGATTGAAGCGTTTAGTATGGGCAAGCCGGTGCTCATTGGCGCACATACGTTTAATTTTGAGCAGATTACCAATATGGCAATTGCTGCTGGTGCTGCGTTGCGCGTGAATGATTGCAATGCACTTGCTCAGCAATTAAGCACGCTGTTTGCTGATGCCGAAAAACGTCAAGCCATGGCCACTGCCGCGCGCAACTTTAGTCAGCAAAATCAGGGCGCTGTACAG
The DNA here is from genome assembly GCA_002281815.1 of Methylotenera sp. 24-45-7. Lineage (GTDB taxonomy): Bacteria > Pseudomonadota > Gammaproteobacteria > Burkholderiales > Methylophilaceae > Methylotenera. Next base: position 48,920 of record NCHI01000001.1, on the reverse strand, counting down.
CGTGCGCTGGCGCTGGTTCAGCAACAACTCACGATTGAAACTGCTTAAAAATCAAGGTTTCAAATTCATGTTCAGGTAAGGGTCTGCTAAAGAAATGCCCTTGCATCTCATCACAGACGATCGATTTTAAAAAGTCATGTTGATATTGTGTTTCCACGCCTTCTGCCACGACCTTTTTATCTAAGCTATGCGCTAACACCACCACAGCTTTTAAAATAGCAAGGTTAGTCGGGTCGTTTTCCAGATTCATCACAAATGCTTTATCAATTTTTAAGCGATCAATCGGAAAATCTTTTAAATACGCCAAATTGGAATAGCCCGTACCGAAATCATCAATTGCCAATTTAACGCCCAAGGTTTTTAGTACATGCAAGGTGTCAATAAACTTTGGCGCGTCATCAATTAAGGTGCTCTCGGTAATTTCCAGCTCCAAGCATTCTGCCGGCAAGCCTGTTTCAGCGAGTATATTTTTAACAATGTGTGGCAATCGTGCCTGCTTAAATTGACGTGCAGAAACATTGACTGCAATCGGGATAGAAGTACCGGTTTTATCTTTAAGTAACTTGGCTTTTTTGCAGGCGTTCAACAGCACCCACTCACCGATTTTTTCGATTAAACCGGTTTCTTCAGCAATTTCTATAAAGCGCATTGGCTCTATAATCGCTTCGCCCTGTGGTTGCCACCTGATTAACGCTTCTGCGCCGCAAATCAAACCTGTAGAAAAATCCACTTTGGGCTGATAATGCAAAATAAATTCTTCGTTTTCCAGTGCCTGACGTAATTTGTATTCCAACATCACACGCTCAGCCAGTGCCTCGTTCAGAGCTTGTGTATACACCTGATAGTTATTACGGCCAGCTTTTTTGGCTTCATACATGGCAGAATCGGCGTTTTTCAGCAGTACCGTAGGGTCTGCGCCATCGTCAGGATACAAACTGATGCCAATACTGCATGTGACCAAATAATTAAGCCCATGAATTTCACATGGCTCGGAAACGCTTTCCAATATGCGCTTCATGCTGCTCATGATGTCGTGAATGCTATCAATGTTGGAAATCAAAATCACAAACTCATCACCGCCAATACGCACCACGGTGTCCACCTCGCGCACGCATGCAGATAAGCGCTGCGACATAATCAACAATAGCTGGTCACCTACTTCATGTCCCATGCTGTCATTAATCAGCTTGAACTGGTCTAGGTCTAAAAACGCCACCGCCATCTTGTTTTTGTAGCGCGTTGCAAAATTAATACATTGCAGCAATCTATCGTTAAGCATGCAACGATTAGGCAGACCAGTTAAGGTGTCGTGCGTGGCCTGATATTCCAGCTGCACTTCATAACTTTTGCGTGAGGTAATGTCTTCTACCGTACCCTCGTAATAGAGCAAATTACCAGCTTCGTCAGTTACTGCGCGTGCATTTTCTGAAATCCATATCGTGCTGCCGTCTTTTTTATAGACCAAGGATTCAAAGTTTTGCACGTTGTGCGAGTTTTCAATCGCTTGCACAAACTCTGCACGCCGCGCTTTATCTACATACAACTGCTCATTAATATTGTTAAGCACGCCCATTAGCTCTTGTGGTGAGCTGTAGCCATACATACGCGCCAACGCTGGGTTTACCATCAGATACAAGCCACTGCGTGTAGATTGAAAGATACCCTCTATGGCGTTTTCAAAAATTGAGCGGTAACGCCCCTCGGCCTCACGCAACGACTGCTCAATATGCTTACGCGTAGTGATATTTTGAATAATGCCTTCAATCGCCTGCACTTCGCCATGCTCATCAAAAATCGGGTTGCCGCGCTCTGAAACCCAAATAACCACGCCATCTGCACGCCGAATGCGATATTCAATTTCGAAACGCTCACCCAGCTCTACAGCATGGTTTATCTTGTCGCGCACCATCTGTCTATCGGCCTCAAACGTGATTTCCTCATATGAAATCAGCTGATTAAATATCAGATCTTCGCGATTGTAGCCAGTTAACTCTTTGCAACCCACACTGGCAAATATCATGGTCCAGTAATCATCATAAAGCGTGCAATAAATCAGGCCATCTATATTTTCGACGAGCACATCCAGCATGTGCTGACGGTCATGCAGAAATGAGTCTATCGAAATCAGGCTTTTAATTTTAGGCAATGAATTCATGACAAGTTTGTTAAATCAGACGGCTTGTTTATAGTAAATCGTGTAGTTTAAAACCCGCATCGCTTGCCAACGGTTCGGTTTCTTTGATGGCTTGCGCTAAATACTGATCGGCCTTCACTGGCCCCAACTGCTGACACATGGCCATGTAGCAAATATTCACCAGTTTTTGCAGCACTTCTAACTCAAACTGGCCTTCCAGAATTTGCGTATTTTTGGCAAACCACTCACGAATGTACATCATGCGCATGCGGTCTGTTTTTACCTCGGCCAATAGCTCTAAAACAATGTAGCGTATTTGCTTTTCATCCGCTTTATTAAACTTGCTAAATAACTGGTTCAGCAATGCCACAAACATCACTGTTTGTTGCGGGCTATCGGATGTGCTGCCAGCTGCCAGTGCTTTGCTCACTGACTTGAGTTCTACAAATGGATCAGAAAGCAGCTCATCTGGCGCTAGCTCCAAAGCAATAAAAATAGACTTTAATATTTTGGCGCGCTCGTCTTTGAGTTCTGGGGTATCGCAACAACGCGCAATAAAGACGCTCAACGCAAATTTCGGTTTATGCGAATATTCTGCCTGCCAAAGGTTAATTGCACCGAGTAATTTCTGGTCGTCAAAATAAGGGCGCATGCCGGTATAAATGGCGCGGCGTCTTAAAATCAATTCAGTGTTGTTCATTATTTTTGTTTGTAGTGGCGCGTTCATTAGAGTTTGCTCAAATCTTTCAGGTTTTCATTTTTGTAGATGGCGTCTTGGCCGAATTCCGGATAGCCGATTTCACCGTGCTCGGTAATATCCAAACCACGTTGCTCGTGCATGCTGCTCACACGCAATCCAAACACCAACGAAATCAGCAAATACATGATAAATGCGGTGCCGAACACCCATACAAACGCCGCAGCGATGCCAGTAAGCTGCACCATAATTTGCTGCGGGTTATACATATTGCCGGTTAAAAATAAGCCTGCCGCTAAAGTACCCCAAGCGCCGCAAATACCATGCACAGATACCGCGCCTACCACGTCATCAAGACGCAACTTCTCAAGTAACATCACGCCCAGCACACTCAGCCCACCGCCAATAGCACCGGTTAAAATCGCATAAGGCACTTGCATGCTGGCGCAACCGGCGGTAATCGCCACTAAACCAGCAATGCTGCCGTTGACCGTGCTGGTGAGTAAAATCGGTTTGCGTGTTAACACGCTAATTAAAATAGCGCCTATGGCACCCGCTGCACCCGCCATGTGCGTGTTGAGCAAAATATGTCCGATATTGGCACCGGCCGCCAAGGTACTGCCGCCATTAAAACCAAACCAGCCAAACCATAATAAAAAGCCACCTATCGAAATAAAGCTCAAATTGTGCCCTGGCACACTACGCGCCACACCTTTATCACTAAAGCGTCCCAAACGCGGCCCGAGCAAAATGACTGCTGCTAAAGCGCACCATCCACCCACCGAGTGCACCACTGTGGAGCCTGCAAAGTCAATAAAGCCCATTTGCTTTAACCAGCCATGTTCGTTCCAAGCCCAACTGCCAAATATCGGATAAATCAGCGCAGTAATGCCGCAAGTACCTATTAAATAAGCAACATAGTTAGTGCGCTCCGCCATGGCGCCACTGACGATGGTGGCCGCGGTAGCAGCAAACATAATCTGGAAAAAGATTAAGGTGTAATCCCAATCTGGCGCTGAAGATAATCCGAATAGCGTAGTGCCGAAGTAGCCGCTAGGATTGTCGCCAAACATCAGGCCATAGCCCACCAGCCAGAACAGCAGCGTACCTATGCATAAATCAATGTAGTTTTTCATCATTACATTGACCGCGTTTTTGGAGCGCACCATGCCGGTCTCTAGCATGGCAAAACCAGCCTGCATTAAAAATACCAAAGCGCCGGCCATCAGCACCCACAGCGTGTTAATGACTTCAACGCTAATGTCTTGCGCCATGCTGCTGGAAGGAAATAAAGAAAAACCGATGAATAGCATTAAAGCTACCGAATTGCGCAACCCAGACATAGCACCCCTTAGCGATTAATGAATTTTTAAATTACATTAAGCTATGCATAATCTATGCCATTTTATAAACAAAAAAGATTAAGCTAAGTGAGATTAAGCTCACTGGGATTAAGCGCACTGAGATTAAGTGAACTAAGCTGTGTTTAACAGGGTTTGAATGCTCATTGGTAGCTAGTCACTAAACTAGCCGAAGAGCGTGAGGAAGCGTAAAAACTAAACTGTGTGCACGGTTTAGCGTATGAGCTTGCTGACCGATTTAAAAATATCGCCTTCAGCTTTGCCCAGCCACTCAAATAACACAGATTCAGTGTTGGTGATTATGCAGCCGGCTTCACGCATTCTGTGAATAGCGTTTGTTTTATTGGCTGGGTTACGTGAAATCACCGCATCTTCAATCACAAACACTTGTTTACCGCTGACTAGCAAATCTAATGCAGTCTGCACCACACAAATATGCGCCTCCATGCCAGCAATCATGATTTGTGAGTGGTCGCGCGTGAGATGGCGCTCAAACTTAGGCTCGGCTAAACAGGAAAAAGCGGTTTTTTCAACCGGCTGTACTTGATGTACAGAAGCGGTGGCTAACAAGGCAGTTAATTCAGGCAGGGTATGCCCCAAACCTTTGGGATACTGTTCGGTAAGCGTTACTGGCACTTCGAGCATTGTTGCAGCCTGCGCGAGTATGCTGCAATGCTTCAGCACAGTCTGCATGGCATCGGTAGGCATCACCGCTGCCAATTTCGGTTGCATATCAATGATGACCAATTGGCTTAAGTTCACCTGTGCTTTTAGAGATGTATTTTGCATGGTATTTGCGCCCTTATTTGTTGCCTACGCCTTGCACCAACTGCTGGTTAATATCCGCTAGATCAACTTCAGCAACGACACCACTACTTGCTTTCAAGCGGATGATGTTGACCAAATAATTATAACGCGCTTGCAATAAATCACGTTTCGCCAAAAAAAACTGTTGCTCGGCATTGAGCACATCCACACTGGTACGCACGCCGACTTCATAGCCCAACTTGGTTGAATCCACTTGCGACTGGCTAGAAATCAAGGCTTGTTCCAAAGCTTTCACCTGCGCAATGGTGGTGCTTAAATTCAGGTAAGCACGTTGTGTTTCTAGCTCGGTGTTGCGGCGCGCGATTTCGATATCGTCTTTGGCTTTTTCTTGATTCAACACCGCCTGCCTGACACGTGAACTAATCGCCCCACCCTGATAAAGCGGAATTTGCATTTGCACGCCTATCACAGCACTCTCCAGCTCACTACCAAAGCCATTGGCACTGCCGTTGGCATAGTTATTGGTATAGCTGGCAATCGCATCCAAGGTCGGCAAATGCCCTGCACTCAGCCGCTCCACCTCTTGCTCGGCAAATTTCAAGGCATCTTGCTGCAATAAAATATTTAAATTATTTGCCGCGGCAACTTCCAGCCATTTATCCATGCCTTGCGCGAGGCTAGTGGTTTGAATGTCAGCCTTTACACTGGCTAGCTTTTCTGGAATCACGCCAGTAATTGCCTGTATTGCACGTTTGGCAATTTGCAGCTCGTTTTCGGTAGCAATTTCCTGCGCCAGCACCAAATCATAGCGCGCTTGCGATTCATTTACGTCGGTAATGGTAGCGGTGCCCACTTCAAAATTGGCTTTGGCTTGTTCCAGCTGGCTTAATATGGCGGTTTTTTGTGCCGCAATCAGTGCGATTTTGTCTTGCGCTATCAACACATCAAAGTAAGCCTGTGTGACACGTAAAATGAGGTTTTGCTGAGTTAAATTAAGCTGCTTATCGGCTTGGCTGACTTGGGTTTTAGTTTGCTCCATCTGCACCAGATTTTGCTTACGATACATCGGCTGACGTGCATCCACACCGTAGCTGTAACCCTCGAAATTTGATACACCTTGAAACCGAAATGGGTTGTTACTTGGAGCCCCGAAAATGCGAATATCGGTTTGGCTGGCAGTGGCACCCGCATTGATATTTACGGTAGGACGATAAAGCGCTTTACCTTGCTCAATGATTTCTTGCGCGGCGCGGTTAGCGTTAAGCGCAGAAGCCAACTGCGGGTCGCGCGCTAAAGCTTGCTGGTAAATATCAACTAATGAATACGCTGTTTCATCCGCATGTGCATGCGTTAGCGCTAGTAAACTCAGGCTAAGGCATGCGGCTAGATATTTACGCATATTCGGATGTACTTAGAACTCGAATTTTTGAGGTTGCGGCGCGTTGTTCAACATAGGCAAACACGTCTCGAATATGGTCTCTTGACGGAAGGCATCTGCGCTTAGGCGCTGTGTGAGGGTCGCTTGCATGATAGGCATGTCACCTACCACAGCAAACAAGCAGCCACCCACATTCAACATTTTTTCCGCTGCGAATGGACGCAAAGCCAAAGCACCTGTGAAGATAATCACATCATAGGGCGCAGCAACCGCATAGCCATTCACCGCATCAGCCACATGCAAAGTGACATTGTTGATTTTGTGTTCTGACAAACGCGCTTGAGCAATGGCAGACAAGTCTGCATTAATTTCAACCGCATCTACATGTTTAACCAGCGTTGCCAGCAAAGCAGTTAAATAACCGCTACCTGTGCCAATCACCAGCACTTTGTCTGATTTTTTAACGTGTACTGCCTGCAAAATGCGGCCTTCAAGCTTGGGTGACAACATGGTTTGACCATGACCGATAGGCAATTCGATATCTGCGAACGCCAGGCCTTTTTGTGCCTCGGCAACAAAGTCTTCACGTGGCACTCTGTCCAACACGTCCAGCACTACTGGGTCTAACACTTCCCAAGTGCGAATTTGCTGCTCAATCATATTAAAGCGTGCGATTTCTTGCGGGTTATTAAAACGTGAGGTTTTGTTGGTGTCTAGGTTTTTTGCCATTAATGTCATTTCATTACTCTTGAAAATTTTATTTCGCGCAATTATAGCGCAACTGACGCACTAAACGCTTGATTTGCAGACGAAAAATCAACAAAAACTAGTGTATTTCGTACTGGCTAATTTTGTACCAAAGTGAGCGCTCGCTTATCTCTAACAGCTTGGCTGCCTTACTTTTGTTGCCTTGCGTAATCGCCAACGCTTCACTGATTAAGCGTCGCTCCAACGCCTCAAGCGCCGGTGGCAATGCCAGTGTATTCGTTGCAACTCCACTATCAGACGCAGCCAACGTGACATGGTTCACCATTTCTGCTGGTAGATGTTTGGGTAATATGGTTTGGTTGCCACTGATGATGGCCGCGCGCTCCAATACATTTTCTAATTCACGTACATTGCCCGGCCAATCGTATCCGGTTAAAGCCTGTATCGCATCCACCGAAATCGCCGCCCGACGCTGAGCTAAAAAATGCTGCGCTAGACTGGCAATGTCTGACTTGCGCATGCGTAGCGGTGGCAAATCCAAACGAAACACGTTGAGGCGATAATATAAGTCTTCACGTAGCTTACCGTCTGCAATGGCTTGTTTCGGGTCACGATTAGTGGCAGCTACCACACGGATATCAACATCAATCTGGCGATTGCCACCCACGCGCTCAATCACATTTTCTTGTAGCGCACGCAGCAATTTGGCCTGCAACTGCATGGGCATTTCTGTGATTTCATCTAAAAACAGCGTACCGCCATCGGCCAACTCAAACTTACCTACACGCTCTTTAATGGCGCCGGTAAACGCACCTTTTTCATGGCCGAATAACTCAGACTCCAACATTTCATGTGGAATCGCCGCGCAGTTCACCGCGACAAATAAGCCCTCTTTGCGTGGCGAACCCGCATGAATCGCACGCGCCACCAGCTCTTTACCGGTGCCGGTTTCACCTGCAATCAGCACAGTGGCTTTTTCTGGCGCCACTTGGCGAATCGCATCAAACAATTGCTGCATGGGCGGGCTGTTGCCCACGATGCCGATATCACTGGTTTTTTCTTCGCGCAAAAACTGATTCTCAACCACCAAGCGCGCAAACGACAAGGCGCGACTAATGGCTAGCTCTAACTCTTCTAAATCAAACGGGCGCAAAATGTAGTCGGAAGCACCATTTTTCATGGCATCAATCGCTGTTTTTACTTCGCCTTGTGCGGTAACAATAATCACCGGCAAATCTGGGTTGGACTGTGCTTTACTAGACTTATGCTGCGCTTCGTCCAGCGCTTCGCCGCGTATCGCTTTGAGCAATTGCAAACCACTCATATAAGGCATGTGTAAATCGGTGACCACGCAATCTACATGTTGGCTACGAATAATTTCCAGCGCTTCGCGACCATCTCTAGCGGTGAGGGGTTTGTAGCCGGCTTGTCGTAAACTGATTTCTAGCAAACGCAGCATATTAGGCTCGTCATCAACCGCTAATATCGTTTTTATTGTATGTGACATGGTGTTAATTTAACCGCATGAATAATTTTAAATTCAATTAATGAATCTGCCGCTTAGGCAATTTCACCCTAAAATCGGCACCCGTTTCAGCCGCTTGATTTTTTTCTACTGTCAGCACGCCAAAGTGCGCCATCACTATCTGCTTAGACACGGCCAGACCTAAACCGATGCCGCCCTTGCGCTGCGTAAAAAACGGGTCAAATATCTGCTCTTTCAGCGCATCATCCACCCCGCTGCCGTTATCTGCCACGCTAATAAGCACTGTATCAGCATGCTCAAACAAAGAGACCGTCACCTTGCGGCCTTGTTCTAGCACTTGAATCGCATTCAGTAATAAATTCAACACCACTTGCGTAATTTGCTCACCGTCACACTCAACTAATACCGTCTTGCTTGCGGCGTCAGTGTTTAAACTATGCAGCATAAACTCTAAATTAATGTCTTTTTTACTGGCCTGCATGCGCAGCATCGCTACTGCGTTTTCTAATAATGCAGTTAAATCCTGCATTGCAAATTCTGGCTGCCGCGGGCGTGCGGAATCTACCAGCGTTGATACCAGTTTATTCAGACGCTCAGTCTCGGTAGTAATAAAACTAGCGACTTCTTGGCCTTCGGCACTGAGGTTTTTTTCACGCGACAACACTTGGGCAGAAGAGCGCAATATGCCCAGTGGCGTTCTGATTTCGTGGCTCATGGCCGCTGCCATTTCACCCGCAACTGCAAGCTTGGCTGCACGCGTCAGGTTCTCTTTAGATAAATTCAAATCCGCCATCATTTTGTCAAAAGCATGCGTCATTTCACGTACTTCACTAGGGCCATCGGGGCTGGGCATGGCGCCTTGCATCGATGAGCGCATGAAACGATTCGCATAGTCAGTGAGCCTAGCTAGCGGCTTGGTAATAAAGCGCGATAGTGGTGCTGCCAGTATGGTGGCGAGTATTGCTGTTGCCACCAGTAACAACAAAAACATATAGCCCATGCGATGCACAGGCGCCATCACCACAGCACGAGTTTGTGAAATTTCTACCTGCCAGTTAAAACCAGCACCTATCGCGCGCAGATTGCCATTAGATGTGACTGAAACATCATGTTGCGCTTTTATCTGCGCCCATTGTGCTGTTTGTGCCAGCGCCTTGCCTTGGCTATCTAACAATGCAGCGGCGCTACCCTGGCTTTGCGTGTTGTTCAAGATTTTCTCAATCTCTGCCCAATCAAATACTGCCCATAGCGTGGCTATTTTATGATTATCTGTATCTAATATTTCACTGGAAATAGGCAAGCCTTGCGCATTGATGCTACCCAACACAAGCGGCTGGCGTGCCAGCTGCATGTTCAACCATGGCTTTATATTGGGGGCTAGCTCGCCAATTTGCGCTGGGTTACTAGAAGCAACAATGCGATTATCCGCACTCACCACATACAGCGCATGGTAAACACCACGGTAACTTTGTTTTAGATCTGCCAAAAAATACGAAAGGCGCTTATCAATGTCGCCAATACGCGCTTCATTCATGACTTCCAAACGACTCCAAGACGCCACATTCTGCAAGCGCTCAAACATCATACGGTCTACTTCACTCAAGGCAGCGTTAGCGCGAGTTTGCATGTCATGTGAAATTTCGTCGCGCAACACAGTGCGTGCCTGATAAAACGCGAGCAGAGTCATTACCAGCATCGGTAATAGCGCGGTTAATAAATAACCTATCAGCAATATCTGCTTAACCGACAATGCTTTAGTTGGCATGGTCTTGCAGCGCTATCGTGTACAATTCTGTCATTATCATTTGTAGCAAATGTGCATCATGATCTATCAAAAAGTTAAGGATACTTGCATTCGCCTAAACTGCGTTCATCAATGCACAGCCAAGGCTACGGTGTATCTGTTCAGTGTAGCCCTGCTGCTAGCGCTATGCAACATTGCGCATGCAGATGAACCAAGCGAGGAAGCCTCAAACTTTAAACTTGGCGGCTATTCCAGCGCCAGCGTTGTTGCACCGCGTAACGGTAGCACTGATTTCAACTTAAATGAAATCAGCTTATTGTTAAGTTGGGAAAACGATGGTCGCTTCAAATTTTTTGGCGAACTGGAACTAGAGCGCCCCATCAGCTGGAACGAAAACAAACGTTTCGACAGCAAAAATAGTTATTTAGATTTAGAGCGGCTCTATCTCGACTATAACCACTCCGACAAACTCAATATTCGCAGTGGCCGCTTCCTTACCCCAGCCGGCCGCTGGAATCTGTTGCATGCACCCCCCTTGGTTTGGACTGCAACACGACCTTTGGCCACAAGCTACTTATTCCCCAATGGCATCAATGGCTTGATGATGTTTGGCGCCACACCGCTACAACTTGGCGCGGGTGAGCAAACGCTTGAATACTCGGTGTATGTTGAAGCGCTGAAAGATCAGGTGCGCGACAATAACGAAATTATTTACAAAGATGTCGCTGGTGCACAATTCAGATTAGGCAACCGCTTTAATGTAGGTTTAAGCCTTGCCACCATGACAGAAGATAGGCCGGGTAACCCTGACTACCGCTTGCTTGGTTTGGATTTCATTACCCATATCAACGGTTGGGAGTTAAGCGGTGAAGGCTTTCAGCGCTATACCAACAATGGCGGCAACGGCGGTAGCGGTGCTTTTTTACAGAGTGCCGCGCCATTGGGTAATAATTGGTATTGGCTGACACGACTAGAAACGTTTCAGCGCCCGCAAGAAGTCTCGGGCGAGCGCTGGGTAATGGGGGTTACCAAACGCGTTGCGCCTACGCAACTGCTTAAAATGGAATTTGTGGGTGGCAGTGCTGACTTTGCCGACACGCCACGTGGTTTCATTGCTTCATTCGCGGTGCTGTTTTAATGGCTCAGTTACGCACACACCGATGGACGGTGCTTTGCATAGGCTTGCTATGCGCCCTAACATTGACTGCGCATGCAGAAGAAACGCCACCGCTGGCAGTAATCGTCTCTAATAAACCGGAACTTGCCGTGGTGCAACAACTAGCAGCACGCGAGCTTGGGCAAATTTTCTGGCGAAAAAAACAATATTGGCAAACTGGCGTGCGTATACATCCAGTGAACTTGCATGCCGAGCATCCGCTGCGTATCGCTTTTTCCAAAACCATACTGGGTAGCATGCCTAGCGAGCAAGCTGATTATTGGAACGGCTTGTATTTTCACGGCACTAAACCACCATACAGCGTGCAATCCGAAGAGGCTGTTTTGCGTTATGTAAGCGCCACTAAGGGCGCTATCGGCTACATCAGCATCTGTGAGCTTGATGACAGGGTAAAGCCACTATTATGGATAGAGCAAAACACAGTGAGCACCAGCAAGCCTGACTTTGACTGCCAACCCTGAGCACCAACAATTAATCAGTGCTGCCAGTAGGCATTTTTATGTTCTTTTAAATCACCTTGTTTATAAGCGCGTGCTGCGGTTTGATAGTAAGCAATCGCTTCATTTAATATTTCAGGCTTCATTGCCGTTGGTGTAGATTGCAAACTGGCGGCATCTACCGCATAAGCCTGCGCTTTTTTCTTAGGCGAAAGCACAATCAGCGTATTGTCTTTGTAATAGCCCAACTCCTGATAATTACTAATAAATACACGTTGTGGCAGTTGCTTGCGCTCAGCTTCAAAAATAGATTGCCCAAAGAAATGCTGGCTGCCCTTGGCGCCCAAAATATCCAGTAAGGTTGGCGCAATATCAATCTGGCTCACCATGCGTGAGTTATGCCCAGCTGGTAGTAAATCCGGCGCATAGAAAAATAATGGAATGTGATATTTGTCGACTGGCAATTTGGTTTTACCGGCAGCTGACGAGCAGTGGTCTGCCACTATCACGAACAAAGTATCCTTAAACCACGGCTTGGTTTTCGCCTGCTCAATCAGCTGACCAATCGCATAATCGGTATATTTCACCGCACCTTCACGGTGGCCTAGCGGTAGATCTATTTTACCCACAGGGAAAGTATAAGGTCGGTGATTAGAGGTGGTCATGATGTGCGCAAAGAAAGGTTGGCCTGGTTTCACGTTGGCATCGATGATTTGCAAAGAATTATTAAACAGGCTTTCATCATCCACGCCCCACACGTTTTCAGATTGAATGGTAGTTTTATCAAAATCGGTACGATCCACAACTTTGTAATCATTGCCTCTAAAATACGTGTTCATGCTGTCAAAAACACCGTAACCACCATAAATAAAAAATGTGCTGTAGGTTTGCGCCTCGAGAAATTCGCCCAAAGTTGCAAGATGTTCAGTATCAGGCCTGTGCACCACCGCTTGGCCAGGAATCGGCGGAATGGCGATTGAAAGCGCATCCAAACCACGCACCGTACGCGTACCGGTTGCATAGGCATGGTCGAACACCAAGCTCTGTTTTGCTAATTTATCCAGATACGGAGTTAAATTTTCTTGATTGCCATATCTAGCCAAATAATCTGCCGACAAGCTTTCTACCATAATCAATACTACATTTTTGGGTCTGCGTTTAAAGGGCGCTAAATCAGATGCCGCACTCGCATGCGGCTCAGCGCTGAGAAGTGCAGATGACGGGCGCCTGACCACACCTAACCGCTGCAATACTTTGTCGGCTTGGGCTTGGGGGAGGGTTTTATAAAATGCATCGTAATCCAGCTCATTGCGTCGCGCGGCCGCCGCAAAACTAAACAGACCATTGCCTGCCAACTCATTGGCATAGGTGTTTTTACTAAACTGCATTTGGTCCACATTTGCCAATTGGTAGCTTAACAACGGCAATAAAAACGCTGCTGCAAATAACAGACTGCGTTTGCTGGTGGCAGGTGTAGCGTTTGAAAAATGCACAAACCAGCTTACAAAATACAAAATTAGCGTCACTAGGACAGCAATCGCCAACACGATAAAAGGCACTGGATACGACTCGCGGATATTGCCGATCACTTCGTGCGTATACACCAGATAATCAACCGCAATAAAATTAAAGCGCGTGCTGAATTCCTGCCAAAAGATAAATTCAGAAACTGCGCCAAACACCAGTGCAAACATCGCTATAAAAAGTGTCACCCAACGCGCTTTGTTAAACCAGCTGGCATTGGCCAGCTTGGCTGGTATTAGCGCCGAGCACAAAAGTACCGGTGCCAGCAAATAGGCCAAAGCGGCAACATCTAGCCACAAACCCACGGCAAACACCCCTGCAAGTTCTGACCACTGCATTTGCCCCCAACCCACTTGCAAGCTAAGTACAAACCTGAGTATTAACCACACCCCCAAAGCTAATCCAGCTAGCGTTACATAATAAGCACTAGGGCGCGCTGAGGCTTGTTTGGTATTTTGCATCGTTTTTTCTTTTCTAATTAAACTTAAGCGTTATCCATGGCAAACAGCATGCCAACAAGATAAGCGCTTGTTTTAGCTTTGATTTTTGTAAGGCAGCACATTTGCACCATACAAAATTTGCAGGGTTTAAAGCAGAAATAGCAGTGAATTAATACAGGTTTTGCAGGGTCTAGATGTGAGCTGACTGACAAGATGCGTTATCAAGTTTGCGATAAAGGCGCATAGATAAGTTGTTAAGCTATTGATTTTTAAATATTTTTCAGAATTCGACATTCATACTGGCGACGTTTTAACTACAGTAGGCATGCTACTTGCACAGATGTAATCATTGTTTTAACAGTGGAATACACCATGCAAAACCCAACATATTTACAGTCGCCATATTTAGGCTCAACATACTTAAACGCGGCTTTTGTGGCCGCAGGCAACAGCCCTGCCGTTTTCAATGCTGAAGCCGCTTATAAAACTAGACCGCTCGCAGTTTCAAAAAGGCAGCGCGCAGAAAATATTATGGTAACGACTTCTAATGCACAAGCGGCAGACCGTCGCGAAATTGAACAATTCATTCATGATGTGTTTGCCAAAACTTATGGCGCCAATGTGCAGCACTTCATGCCGGACTTGATTGCATTACGCGATGAAAATGGTGAGTTGGTAGCGGCTTTTGGTTTGCGCAAAGCCAGCGAGTCAGCGCTGTTTTTAGAGCAATATTTAGATGCGCCGATTGAAACCATGCTGTCCAATCGCTTTGGTATACCCATCACGCGTGACCAAATTACTGAAATAGGCAATTTGGCCGTATCTAACCCACGCAATGCTGGCGTGTTAATCGCACATGTCATTCAGCATAGTTTAGATTTAGGCATAAAATGGGGTGTGGCCACGGCGCACCACAGCTTACAAAATGGCTTAATCAAAGGTGGGCGCGATGTTTATGCTCTACAAGCGGCAGATCCGGTGCGTCTAGACCCCATTGAGCGCGCTAGCTGGGGAAGTTATTACCATCATCTGCCACAAGTGGTGGCGATTCGTGGAGTGACGACAGTTTGACTACCGAGCTAGGCAACAACCTGCTGTTACAGGCGATTAAACAGCACGCACCTAATCTTGTTGCTTTGCGTGGCGCAGACCTGACACTGAGTTATGCGGAGTTAAACACCGCAATCGATGCGCAAGTTGCAGCTTGGGTCGCACTCAATAAAAATTCAGCACCCACATTAGCACTGGCTGTTGAAAACAGTCCCGCCTGGATGATTTTGGATTTGGCGGCCATGCGTTGCAACATGCCGCTGGTGCCGCTACCCTTGTTTTTTTCACCTGCACAATGGCTGCATGCTATGCATGATGCCGGGGTAAGCGTACTGGTGACCGATCAGCCGCAGCTATTCGCGCCACTACTTGCTGACCAAATTGCAAGCCGCAGCGAATTTACCGTGGCTGGAAAAATGCTTACGCAATTTACACTGCGCGATATCAAGTCTGTAGCCTTACCAGCCAACACTGCAAAAATCACCTATACCTCAGGCACAACCGGCAGCCCGAAAGGCGTGTGTCTCAGCAATGACAATATGCTCAACGTTGCCAAATCTATTGCCCAAGCAACTGCGCTTAAAAATAACCATATGCATTTAAGCGTGTTGCCCTTAGCCACGCTTTTAGAAAATGTGGCGGGGGTATATGCCACGCTGCTTGTCGGCGCCAGCTGCGTATTGCTGCCGAACGCGCAAATAGGCTTAACTGGCGCCAGCGGGCTCAACATTAGGCAACTGCTAAACACGCTGCACACCACGCAAGCCAACACAGCAATTTTCACGCCGGAGCTGCTGCACGCATTGGTACTGTGTTTAGAAGCAGGTGAATCAGTACCGCAAGCTTTGCGCTTTTTAGCGGTGGGCGGCGCCTCGGTATCACCAGTGTTACTGCAACGTGCGCAGCAACTTGGCTTACCAGTCTTTGAAGGTTACGGCTTATCAGAATGTGCTTCGGTGGTTGCGCTTAATTTTGCCGGGCACAACCAGCCGGGAACGGTAGGCAAACCGTTACCGCATATTGAAGTGGGCTTTACCGCTGAAAACGAAATTGTGATTCACGGTAATGCTTATCTAGGCTATGTGGGTCAAACCCAGATGCAAGAAAACTGCGTGTATACCGGCGACATTGGCCACTTTGATAAAAACGGTTATTTGGTGATTAGCGGCCGCAAAAAAAATATTTTTATCACCTCATTCGGGCGCAACGTTTCGCCAGAGTGGGTGGAGCGTGAACTGAAAATATCATCGTTTATTGCACAAGCCGCTTTATTTGGCGAAGCAAAACCATGGAATGTAGCAGTCATTGTACCTAGAGCCAATGCCAGCGATACGCTGATTGAGGCCGCAGTGCAAAGCTTAAATACCAAGCTGCCAGACTACGCCAGAATCGCGCGCTGGGTTCGTGCAGATACACCTTTCAACACCCAAAATCAACAACTCACCGCCAACGGCAGAAACCGCCGTGACGTCATTTGGCAACATTACCAACACAAGATCAACGCACTATATGAGGAAAAATCAGCATGACTTTTTATGAAACATTGTTAAAAGAAACTGAAAAAGAGCGTAATGAATTAATGGCGCTGCCGCTCATTCAGCAGGGCGCAGCAGGCAATATTTCGCTGCAAACTTATATTGGTTTTTTAACGCAGGCTTACCATCATGTGAAACACACCACGCCATTATTAATGGCATGCGGTAGTCGCTTGCCGGGTCACTACGAATGGCTGCGCACCGCAATCGGTGAATACATCGAAGAAGAAATGGGACATCAGGAATGGGTGCTCAATGATATTGAAGCTTGTGGCGCAGACAAAGAAGCGGTACGAGCCAGCAAAACGCTGAACAGCAGTGCTAGTCTAGCCACTGAAGTGATGGTGGCTTATGCTTACGACATGATACAGCGCGTAAATCCAATTGGATTTTTCGGTATGGTATTAGTGCTTGAAGGCACCAGCACTGCCGTAGCAACACAGGCCGGTGAAACCATGATGCACAGCCTGAACCTGCCGAAAAAAGCCTTTAGCTATTTACTGTCACATGGCTCGCTCGATATCAGTCACGTGTCGTTTTATGAAAGTCTGGTCAATCAAATCAGCAATGCAGACGACCAAGCCTGCCTGATTCATAGTGCAAAAATATTTTATAAATTATATGGCGATATTTTCCGTACAATAGAAGCTCAATATATGCACTAAAAGATAGGTTTTTATGCAGCTCAAAAACAAACATATTTTACTCACTGGCGCTACTGGCGGCATAGGCAAACACTTGGCTTTGATGCTGGCACGCAAAGGTGCCAATTTGGCACTGGCGGGTCGTGATGCAAACAAGCTTCAGGCATTGGCCGACGAAATCATCAGCAAGGGCGGGAATGCAGTGGTTGTAGTAGCAGACTTTTCGCAGCCGAATATCGCGCAACAAGTCATTGCAGAAACCAACAAAAAGCTGGGTAGCATTGATGTATTAATTAACAACGCCGGCATACTAGACTTTATCCGGCTCGAAGACCAAACGCCGCAACAGATTGAGCAAACCATACAAACCAATGTCACGGCACTGATTCAACTCACGCAGGCGGCCTTGCCGCAATTTAAAGCGGCTAATCAGGGGCACTATGTGATGGTGGGTTCTATTTTGGGCTCTTTAGGATTCCCCTATTACGCAACTTATTGCGCCAGCAAATTTGCCGTTCATGGTTTCTCACAGGCCTTGCGCCGCGAGTTGATAGATACGCGTATTGGGGTCACTTATGTTGCACCACGCACCGTCAATACGCCGATGAATGATGCCAACACATTGGCCATGCTGGCCAAAACTGGCGGCAATTTAGACGAACCAGACAAAGTTGCCGCTATTGTGGTCAGTGCGCTAGAAGCTGAAAAACAAGAAGTGTTTATCGGCCAACCAGAGTCGTTTTTTGCTTGGCTAAACGGTGTGGCACCAAAACTAGTTAACTTTGGCTTAAAAAAACAAGCCAACCTGGCTAGAGAATTTGCTGTCAGAAAATCAAAATCAATATCTTAGCTTGCTAGCATCAAGGCCTGCATCAAGGCCTGTGCTGATACACACAAAATTTGGCCATAATTAGCAATTTTCAACCCTGTAAAATCAGATAAGCACTTGGTTTTATAATCGTTTTAGCGTATATTCCAAACATTGCTAGGGGTCTGTGATTATTCAATAATCCACAGTGAGATACACCCTTTGAACCTGATGCGGGTCATGCCGCCGTAGGGAATGCAGCGTTTACTGCTCCCTATGATTTATTAATTTTTAAAAAAGTCAGCACTGATGTCCTATCAAGGCGGCTTTTTTTGGAGCATACAGTGAACGCGACTGATAAAAATCTTACCAAGTTTCTTAATGAAACCGCCTCGGTTGATGAAGCGGCTATTAAACCTTTTGCCAAATCACGCAAAATTTATGTTGAGGGCTCAAGCCCAGATATTCGCGTGCCTTTCCGCGAAATTTCATTAAGCGATACGCCTTCAGCGTTTGGCGCTGAAAAAAATCCACCGGTAGTGGTTTATGACACCAGCGGCCCATACACCGACCCGACCATCAGCATCGACATCCGTAACGGTTTGCCGGCACTGCGTGCAAAATGGATTGAAGACCGCAACGACACCGAACAATTAGATGGCCCAACGTCTGCATTTGGCCAGCAACGTAAAGTTGACCCTGAGCTTTCTGAAATGCGCTTTAACCTGACACGTTTGCCACGCCGTGCCAAACCGGGCAAAAACGTTTCACAAATGCATTATGCTCGCCAAGGCATTATTACCCCGGAAATGGAATACATCGCCATCCGCGAAAATCAACGCCGCGAAAACATGAGCGAGCTGCTGCAAACACAGCATAAAGGCCATGATTTCGGCGCCAGCATCCCAAAAGTGATTACGCCTGAGTTCGTGCGCGACGAAGTTGCACGCGGCCGTGCGATTATCCCACTGAACATCAATCACCCTGAAATCGAGCCGATGATTATTGGCCGTAATTTCCTAGTAAAAATCAACGCCAACATCGGCAACTCAGCACTCGGCTCTTCTATCAGTGAAGAAGTTGAGAAAATGGTGTGGAGTACGCGTTGGGGCGGCGACACCGTGATGGATTTGTCTACCGGTAAAAACATTCACGAAACACGCGAGTGGATTATCCGCAACTCACCAGTACCTATCGGCACCGTGCCTATCTATCAAGCTTTAGAAAAAGTAGACGGCAAAGCTGAAGATCTGACTTGGGAAATCTTCCGCGACACATTGATTGAGCAAGCAGAACAAGGCGTGGATTACTTTACGATTCATGCGGGTGTACGTTTGGCTTACATCCCAATGACAGCAAAACGCATGACCGGTATTGTGTCACGCGGTGGTTCGATTATGGCGAAATGGTGTTTAGCACATCATAAAGAGTCATTCCTGTACGAGCACTTTGAAGACATCTGCGAAATCATGAAGCAGTATGACGTGTCATTCAGTTTAGGCGACGGCCTCCGTCCGGGTTCAATTTATGACGCCAACGATGAAGCGCAATTTGCCGAATTGAAAACATTGGGTGAACTGACACAAATCGCTTGGAAACACGACGTGCAATGTATGATCGAAGGCCCAGGCCACGTGCCGATGCACCTGATTAAAGAAAATATGGACTTACAACTGGAGCATTGTGGCGAAGCCCCATTCTACACTTTAGGCCCATTGACCACTGACATCGCACCGGGCTACGACCATATCACCTCTGGCATCGGTGCCGCCATGATCGGCTGGTACGGTTGCGCCATGCTGTGCTATGTAACACCGAAAGAGCACTTGGGTCTGCCAGACAAAGAAGACGTGCGCGTAGGCATCATCACCTATAAAATCGCAGCCCATGCGGCTGACTTGGCAAAAGGCCACCCGGGCGCGCAGATTC
The DNA here is from genome assembly GCA_002281815.1 of Methylotenera sp. 24-45-7. Lineage (GTDB taxonomy): Bacteria > Pseudomonadota > Gammaproteobacteria > Burkholderiales > Methylophilaceae > Methylotenera. The sequence goes on along the minus strand of NCHI01000001.1, from coordinate 29,100 downwards.
GTGACAATGCGCTGTCAAAAGCACGTTTTGAATTCCGTTGGGAAGACCAGTTCAATCTGGGCCTAGATCCTGAAAAAGCTAAGGAATTCCATGACGAAACCTTGCCACAAGAAGGCGCAAAACAAGCCCACTTCTGCTCAATGTGCGGCCCGCATTTCTGCTCCATGAAAATCTCGCAAGATGTGCGTGATTACGCGGCTGAAAAAGGGGTTTCAGAACAAGAAGCCCTCACTAAAGGCATGCAGGAAAAAGCCATTGAGTTTGTGAAAAAGGGCTCTGAGGTTTATCAGAAGGTTTAATCCTAACTACCATTCCCAGATACTTGGGAGTACAGCTAAAAGCCAGCATGTATGCTGGCTTTTTTATTATCTACTGAAAAATAAGCAATTGATTTATATTAAGAATCACTCTATTTTTACAAATCGAAACTTAAAACTTAGATTTGTAAAATGATAACTCGTCAAGCCACCGACACGCTATTAAGACTAGCGAAAAGCTTCCCTGTTGTTGCCATTACAGGGCCTCGACAGTCAGGCAAAACAACCTTATCAAGATCGGTATTTGCAACTAAGGAATATGTTTCATTATAAAATCCGGATGAGCGAGAGTTTGCGCGACAAGACCCCAAACGGTTCTTACAACGATTCAAAAATGGTGCAATTCTAGATGAAGTTCAGCGCAGTCCAACGTTACTATCTTATATGCAACAAGTAGTAGATGAACGCAAGATGATGGGTGACTTTATCCTTACTGGCTCTGCCCAACTAGAACTTGTTTCCAGCATTACGCAATCATTAGCAGGTCGCGTTGGGCGCATAGAATTGCTGCCACTCTCAGAGAGTGAACTCATACAAGCCAACAAACTTCCTAACTCTTTAGCTGAAATGCTATTTCAGGGGAGTTATCCAGCAATTTATGACCGCGAAATTAGCACAAATGATTGGTATACAAATTACGTTGCGACCTATTTAGAACGTGATGTCAGACAACTTATAGCGGTACGTGACCTAGTACAGTTTCAACGTTTTGTAAAAATGTGTGCGGCAAGGTCAGGGCAGTTACTAAACCTAGCTTCACTGGGTGCAGATTGTGGCATATCAGCCGTTACGGCACGCGAATGGCTTACAGTACTCGAAGCCTGCTACCTTGTGACACGCATCATGCCTTATCATGAAAACTTCGGAAAACGACTTGTTAAAACACCCAAACTTTATTTTTTAGATGTTGGATTAATGACTTGGCTACTTGGCATCACAGAGCCCCAAAGCCTAGAAACACACGCCATGCGTGGCGCCATATTTGAAACTTATATTGTTAGCGAACTGGTAAAACAACGCTACAACCAAGGACAAGCTAATAACCTGTATTTTTGGCGTGATAATGTCGGCCACGAAGTAGATATTGTTTACGAAACCGCACAAGGCTTGCAAGCAATCGAAATCAAATCAGGCAGCACATTTGCACCAGACTGGCCAATTGCCATTAATAAATGGTGTCGCTTAGCTGGTGAAAAAGCGCTAAGTCCCGTCATCATTTACGGCGGTAATGAAAACTATGAACGGGAAAATTACAAAGTGACAAGCTGGAAAAACATATAACCAGACATCAGAAAGCAAAAGCTCTCTAGAAAATCAGATATTAAAAAACTATCAAATTTGTGAAAAAAGGTTCTTAGGTTTATTAAAAGGTTTAATTACTTTTGTAAGACAATCTATTGCTTAAATGACATTCACTTCTATCATGCCTTTAGCGTTATCTAACAGCTCTAAACAGTCCGCGCTTAAATGCTTTAAATGTAGCTTTTTACCTGCTGTTTGATATCTCACCGCCAATCCATCAATCGCTGCCAATGCAGAATGATCGACCACTTTTGCGTTTTTAAAATCAATCACCACATCATCAGGGTCATTACTTGGATTGAATATATTTTGAAAAGCTGCGATAGAGGCAAAAAACAATGAGCCTTTTAGCTCGTATATTTTCCAGCCGTTGTCGTCCACATGGCTATTTGCACTAATCTGTTTAGCGTGCTCCCATGCAAATACCAACGCGGAAACAATCACTCCTAAAATCACCGCAATCGCTAAATCTGCAATTACTGTCACGCCACCAACTAATAACCCTACAAACACATCTTGCTTGGGCACTTTGCCAAATAACCTGAAACTTCCCCATTCAAAAGTTTTTTCAGCCACCACAAACATCACGCCAATCAGTGCAGCCAAAGGAATCATTTCAATCCATTTGGATGCAAACAAAATAAATGAGATCAGAAACAAAGCCGTGGCTATGCCAGATAATCTTTTCAGCGCGCCATTATTCACGTTAATCATGCTTTGGCCGATCATGGCACAGCCACCCATGCCGCCAAAAAACCCTGTGACAACGTTAGCAGCCCCTTGTGCCATCGATTCACGATTGGGCTTACCGCGGGTGTCTGTCATGTCATCTATCAAATTTAACGTGAGCAAGGTTTCAATTAAACCAATTGCCGCAAGTATCAATGCGTATGGAAATACAATTTTTAAGGTTTCAAAATTAAAAGGTACATTTGGCAGATGAAAGCTTGGTAAACCACCCGCTATTGAACCTAAATCGCCTACCGTTTTTGTATCAATATTAAAAAATCCAACGCCAAAAGACACGGCTGCAATGGCTGCAAGCGTAGATGGAATAGCCTTAGTTAATTTTGGTAGTAGGTAAATAATCGCAATGGTCACTGCGATTAGCGCCATCATGAGATAGAGCGCATTGCCGCTCATCCAAGTAGTAGTGCCATCAGCAGCCACTGTTTTGAAATGTCCAAACTGCGCCAGAAAAATTACAATCGCCAAACCGTTCACAAACCCCAGCATGACAGGATGGGGCACCATGCGAATAAATTTACCAAGTTTTGCAACTGCAAATAATATTTGTAGTAGACCCATCAGCACAACGGTAGCAAATAAATATTCAACGCCATGCTGCACCACTAAAGCCACCATCACCACAGCTAATGCACCGGCAGCACCGGAAATCATGCCTGGGCGGCCACCAAAAGCCGAAGTAATCAAGGCCACGATAAATGCAGCATATAAGCCAGTAAGCGGTGAAACATGGGCGATTAAAGCAAATGCAATGGCTTCTGGCACCATCGCCAGCGCAACTGTTAAGCCGCTGAGTAGATTTGTTTTAATTTCTTGTGGGCTGTAATGCCGGATGTTAGATAAGATCAAAAGGGGGCTCCGATAACAATAGATAACCGCATTATTCAATGGTGTGAACAATGCTTTATTTCAATAAATTTGTTTACAAATGAGTATGCCTACATAGGCAACGATGCAGGACTTTTGAAAAATTTGAAGTAATGCTGAAAATTACATTGGTAGATTCGTGTTTGATTCAACTTTTAACAAATTATCTCATGATTCTATTTTTATATAAAACTTAACAGGAACGAATGTTTACAACTAAGCTCACTGCATTACTTATTATCATTTATAAGCAAAACAGTTCTTGGTAGTAGATACTTTAAAGTTTGTGTGTTTATTTTGTTAAAATGATTTAATTATACAAAACAAGTAAGCCATATTTTGACCACACTCAAGCTCAACAAAACCCCCAGCGATACCTCTGCTGGCACGGCAAAAAAACCGGTGCGCCGTAATAACTCACTGCCACGTGACCGTACAACTGCGCCAGTGAAACCTCAGCGACCACAAGCTACTGAGAATCGTGATCCGCGTGTGCGTGAACATAGTGCGCCTGAAGCGCGAGAGGCAAGGCCGGAACCAGCACGTCAGCGCAACCATAGGCATGATGGCACGCCTTATGAAAACAAACCTGCCAGACCATTAGCACCAGATAGCCGCGCACCGGCAGAGCGCAACGTGAGTGTAGATGCACGCAGAAATGACACCACTAGCCGCGATAAAGCCGACCGTGAAGGCGCTTACCGCAATCCGCCACGCCGTGGTGGTAAGGCGCGCGATGGTTTTGTCGCCAGCGAGTTTGACAAAAACCGTTCGAATAAAGAAGCGTTTGCAGGTAGAGCTAACCCAAGTCAGCCTGAACAACCACGTTTATCAAAAGTGATGGCCGAGCGCGGCATTTGTTCACGCCGTGAAGCAGACGAGTGGATCGAAAACGGTTGGGTGAAAGTCAACGGTGAAATCATCGAAACCTTGGGTACGCGCATAGACCCAAATGCGGAAATTATCATTAGCAGCTACGCGCAAGAACACCAAGCAGAAAATGTCACCATTATTCTGCATAAGCCGGTGGGCTATGTGAGCGGGCAGGCAGAAGACGGCTATGAACCTGCTGTAGTATTAGTGCACCCGGACAACCAATGGCCAGAAGACCCGGAGCTGCACAAACATAATCCTAAGCAATTCCACCGCGGCATGTTGCGCGGCTTAGCACCTGCCGGTCGCTTGGATATTGACTCTACCGGTATGTTAGTGCTCACTCAAGATGGCCGTGTGGCACGTCATTTAATCGGTGAAGACTCTACTGTTGAAAAAGAATATCTGGTGCGCGTCACTGGTGAACTGACAGATGCAGGCATGAAATTGCTTAATTTCGGTTTGAGCTTGGATGGCGAAAAACTCAAACCAGCGAAAGTCAGCTGGCAAAATGAAGACCAGTTACGCTTTGTGTTGCGCGAAGGTAAAAAACGCCAAATTCGCCGCATGTGTGAAATGGTTGGCCTGCAAGTAGTGGGCTTAAAACGTATTCGTATCGGCAGCGTTAATTTGGGTAAATTACCGGCAGGTCAATGGCGTTACTTGCGCCCTGAAGAACGTTTTTAGGCGCATAAATTAAGGATTGATATGGGATTGTTTGATAGCTTAGCTAGCAGCATGCTAGGAAAACTGGGCGGTGAAAAAGGCGCAATTGCGCAAGTGGCCATCGACTTATTTAACCAAAACGGCGGCCTGCCTGGTGTGTTAGAAAAATTCAAAGCGGCTGGTTTTAGCAATGAAGTTGCGTCATGGGTGGGCAAAGGTGCTAATTTGCAAATCAGCCCAGAGCAAATTGCGCAGGTTTTAGGTAGCGGCACGATTCAAGCCGCTGCAGCTAAACTGGGGCTGAATCCACAAGATATTAGCGCAAAAATTGCAGAATATCTGCCACAGGTCGTTGATAGAATGACCCCTGACGGCGTGGTAAATCGCGATTCTAATAACTTATTGGCAACCCTGATGGGCATGATCAAATAAGCTTAAATTCAATCATTCATCAAAGCACACACCCCACATGGATTTAATTCTATTACTCAAGGCCTTTATTCAGGGCTTAGTAGAAGGCGCTACCGAATTTCTGCCTATCAGCAGTACTGGCCACCTGATTATCACCGGCGACTTACTTAACTTTAACGACGCAAAGGCCAAAGTATTTGATATCGTGATTCAGCTTGCGGCTATTTTGGCCGTGTGCTGGGAGTACAGACGCAAGCTAGCTGACACAGTGCTGCACATTAGCCACCAAAGCAAAGCGCAGAATTTTGCACTTAATCTCATCATTGCTTTTTTACCAGCCGCGTTAATTGGCTTGGCGTTTCACGACAAAATTAAAGAATATTTATTTACGCCGATTACTGTGGCAATTGCGCTAATACTCGGTGGTATTGCCATTTTGCTGATTGAAAAAATGCCGCTTAAAGGCAAAACCGTTTCAGTAGATGCCATGACGCAAAAGCAAGCTTGGCAAATTGGTTTTGCGCAAGCCATCGCCTTGATTCCAGGCGTGTCGCGTTCTGGCGCTACTATTCTTGGTGGCATGCTGTTTGGCTTAAATCGCCACACTGCAACTGAATTTTCTTTCTTTTTGGCAATCCCAATTATGTTCGCGGCCACTGGCTACGACCTGCTCAAAAACTGGCAATTACTCTCTGTGCACGATTTACCCATGTTTGCAGTGGGTTTTGTCACCGCGTTCGTTTCGGCACTCATCGCGATTAAATTTTTACTGCGTTTTGTCGCAAGTCATAGTTTTAAAATATTTGCTTGGTATCGTATTGCCTTAGGCTTAATCGTCATTTGGTACTTTCAATAAAGCCTTAGGTACTGTTCCTTATTGTAAAAAACAGCAGCAGCATTTAACCTACTGTTAACGAATCACTTTTTTTGGTAAAAACAAGTCATGAAAAAACTACTGAAATACAGTTTATATGGTGTGGGCGGCTTGGTTGCCCTGTTAATTTTGCTAGTGGCGATTATCTCCGCTACATTTAACCCCAACGATTACAAACCGCTCATTATCAAGCTAGTGAAAGAGAAAAAAGAACGCACACTTACGCTTGAAGGGGATATTAAACTCGCGTTTTGGCCAAAAATAGGCGCCAATTTAGGCAAACTGTCTATTTCAGAACACAAGTCTGATAAAGAATTTGCTTCTATTCAAGGTGCGCAAGTGGCTTTAGCTCTATTGCCATTACTGAAAAAAGAATTGGTAGTAGACACCATTTATATTGATGGCGCTAAAGCCAACATCGTGAAATATAAAGACGGCACTACCAACTTTGACGACTTACTCAGCAAAGACGAAGAAGAGTCGCAAGAGATTAAATTTGACGTCGATGGCGTTAAAGTCACCGACTCGGCCGTGACATACAGCGACGAAGGCACGGGTGCCAAATATGCACTATCAAAATTCAATTTAACCACTGGCCACGTGGCATTGGCTGAACCGATTGATTTAGCCACAGATTTTAGCGTTACCGCTAACCAACCCGCTGTTGCCGCCGCGGTGAAAGTAAAAGGCAGCTTTTTGGCTGACCCGGAAAATAAACACTTTGCCGCTAAAGATTTAGACGCTGCCATCAATGGTGATTTGTTAGGTGGCAAAGAGGTGAGTATTAGTGCCAGTGGCGACATTGATGCCAAACCTGAAACCCGTGAATTTTTGGTTGATAGTTTAAAACTGGCCATGGCTGGTGTATTTAACGGTGCCAAAGTAGATATCAAGCTAGACGCGCCACAACTGATTGCCAAGAAAGATGAAGTCACCGGCAAAAAAGTCAGCGTGAGTTTAGTGCAAGACAAAGCAGGTGACACTATGAAAGCGAACTTGGTGTTAGCGGATATCAAAGGTTCACCTAAATCTTTACAGAGCAGCGGCATTTCAGGTGACATTTCTGGCACGCAAGGTGCGCGTTCGATTAACGGTAAATTCTCTTCACCATTTGCAGGTAACTTAGAAGACCTGATTTTTGACTTGCCCAAACTGGCAGGTCAAATCGACATTAAAGACCCGGCTATTCCAAATGGCGCTGCCAAAGTAGATTTTGGTTTAAGCCTGCTGACCGATGTGAAACAAGAGCGCATTAATAGTAAATTTAACCTCAATGTAGACAACACCAAGCTCAATGGTGACGTAGCTGTAAACAGCTTCAAAACACCTGATGTTAAGTTCAACATTAATGCCGACACGCTGGATTTGAATAAACTTTTAGGCAGCAGTAAAGCTAAAAAGGCTGAGTCTGCCAAAGCAGCCGATAGTAAGCCAGCAGATTTATCAGCGCTTAAAAATGTTCTGCTAGATGGCAAAATTAATATCGCCAAGATTATCTATGATCCATATCGTTTAACTGGCCTGAACATTCACGTAAAAGCCGATGGTGAAAAACTTTTGCTTAATGGCCTAAATGTAAAACTAGACGACAGCACGATTAAAGGTAATCTAGGCATCAGTCAATTTGCCAACCCGCTGTATACATTTGACATTGATATTGACCAGCTGGATGTAGATAAATATGTGAAGCAAGATGGTGCCGCTGCCAGCACAGAGCCGGCAAAAGCCAGCGACAAACCGCTGGATTTAAGCGCGCTTAAAGCACTCAACGCAAACGGCAGCTTACGCATAGGTAATCTGAAATACGGTAAAACCAAAGCCTCTAATATTCGTATTGATTTAAAAGCAGATGGTCAGAAACTCAGCTTAAACCCACTGGCGGCAAAAGTGGATGATAGCCAAGTGAATGCCAACATCGGTATTAGCCGTTTTCAAAACCCGATATTCAGCTTTAACCTGAATATCGATAAATTGGATGCTGATAAATACATCGTCAAAAGCGACCAGCCTACCGCCAGCAAAAGCAGCGCTGATACCCCGATTGATTTGAGCGCATTAAAAAAGCTTAACGCAAGCGGCGAAGCCAAAATCGGCTGGCTCAAGCTTGCCAATGTCAAAACCCAAAACGTTAACATCGGCTTAAAGGCTGCCGATGGTGTTGCAACAATTTCTCCATTTGCGGCTAACTTATATCAAGGCAGCATGAACGGCATGCTAAAAGTTGATGCGCGCGGCACGCCCAGCATCAGCTTCAAGCAGGACATGAAAAATATTGCTATTGGCCCGCTGCTGGTGGATGCGATTAACAACGATATGCTAGAAGGCAAAGGCACACTGAATGTAGACGTCACCACATCAGGCAACTCTGTCAATGCGCTGAAAAAAGCACTGGCTGGTAAAGCCGCGGTGAACTTGGCTGATGGTGCAGTCAAAGGCATTGATATTGCTGGTACGGTACGCGACATTAAATCTAAACTGAATGTGCTAAAAAACCAAACTAGCGTAAGCGCGGATGACAAGCAAAAAACCGACTTTAGCGAATTGAGCGCTAGTTTTGACATTAAAAACGGTGTGGCGCACAACGAAGATTTAACCATGAAAGCGCCCATTTTGCGTTTGGCAAAAGGTGACAGCCGTGGTGATATCGACATCGGTAACGAAACCATCAACTACTTGGCCAAACCCACCATCGTAAAATCCCTCAAAGGCCAAGGTGGTGCTGAACTAGATTCACTGGCTGGCTTGAGTATTCCAGTGAAAATTACCGGCACATTTGCTGCACCTAAGTTCGGCATGGACTTTGCCGCGATTGGCACAGCCGCCGCTAAATCTCAGTTGCTGGATAAAGTGGGTGGTGAAAAAGGCGCAGCGGTAAAAGAGCTATTAGATGGCGACAACAAAGTAGATGCACTGAAAGGCTTGTTAGGCAAAAAACCAGCAGCAGCACCAGCAACAACGGATGCAGCACCAGCGAGCGGCACCGAAGCAGCGCCAGCGCCAGCCCCTAAAACACCGGAAGAAGCCGCCAAAGAAAAAGCGGCTGGAGAACTGAAAAAACTATTTAAGTTTTAAAGTGTTTAGCCGCTATAGTTAACCCGCTCACACTTCAAGTTACCGAGTGTGAACGGTAGTGATGTAGGGATTAATTAGCGACAGTTCTTTTTCACTTGGCCAGGGGCAGATTCGCTATTGCCTGGACCGTATCCACAGCCTTTAGCTTGTCCTGGAGGTACAGGCTGCACAACCACACAAGCGCTTAACATCACTAAACTCATCACTACTACTAATAATTGTTTCATTGAATATCCTAAAAAACTAAGTACAGAAACCCATGCTACCAAACATTGTACAAATAACCTATGACTGATTTCTCCAAGCGCCTGATTACTTGGCAAAAACTGCATGGTCGCCATGATTTGCCATGGCAAAATACCAGTGATCCGTACGCAATTTGGGTATCGGAAATCATGTTGCAGCAAACACAGGTAACTGCAGTGGTTGGCTATTATCAAAAATTCATGCAGCGTTTTCCTGATATTGCTGCACTGGCAAATGCCACACAAGATGAAGTATTACAGCACTGGAGCGGACTAGGTTATTACTCCAGAGCGCGCAACCTGCACAACGCCGCACAAACGATTATGGACGAGCATCACGGCGAATTTCCAACCGACTTCGTCACCATACAAACACTATCAGGCATAGGTCGCTCAACTGCGGCAGCGATTGCCTCATTTGCATTTAATCAGGTACAGACGATTCTGGATGGTAACGTAAAACGCGTACTTGCCAGACACTTTGCTATTGAAGGCTGGCCAAGCACCCCTAAAATTGAGAAACAATTATGGACGCTGGCAGAAAGCTTGCTGCCTAAAACTGAGATGGTAGCCTACACACAGGGCCTAATGGATTTAGGCGCAACACTATGCACACGTAGTAAACCGCAATGCGCACGCTGTCCTTTGGCTGACAGCTGCATGGCACTAACACAAGGGCGTGTACAGCAACTGCCTACACCTAAACCACGCAAAACCACACCCGAAAGAAACACCACCATGCTCATATTGCGGCAGGGTGATAGCATTTTGTTAGAAAAACGTCCGCCCAGTGGCATCTGGGGTGGTTTATGGAGCTTTCCTGAAACGGATGACACACAAAACTTGGTGCATCTGGCAAAACAACGTTTCGGTGTAGATGTAGAAACCGAAGCGCCATTAGCAAAACTTAGTCACGCTTTTACCCATTTTAAATTACATATCAATCCACAACCACTTATGGTCGTGAGCAAACATACACAGCTGAATGAATCAGCTAATGTATGGCTAAATATTGAAGATGCAATGTGTGCTGCGATACCGACGCCAGTACGAAAAATACTGCTGTCGCTACTACCAAACCAAGCGCCATCGCTGTTTTGACGCAAGTCAATTTCAGCGTACAGCAACTTGCCCAATCAAGGTGCTAGGGGTAGCATATAGTCAGGTGCAGAAATTAAATAGAATTTAATTGCCATGTCACTGTCACAATTAATACGTTTAATACGTTGTGAATCATAAAAGGAGTACTACAAATGAATAATAATGTTCAACACACTACCGTTACTAAAGAACAATTAATCAGCGATTTCAAAGTAGTAATCGCCGATGCTGAAGCGCTCATCAGAGCCACAGCCAATCAAGGCGGTGAAGCTGTAGCCAATTTACGTGTCAAAGCAGAAGAGTCTGTGGCTGTGGCCAAAGTAAAACTCGCTGAAGCACAAGAGGTGCTGGTTGAAAAAGGCCGCATTGCAGCCAAAGCTACAGATGACTATGTGCATGAAAAGCCATGGCATGCCGTGGGCATTGCCGCTGGCGTTGGTTTGGTAGTTGGCTTGCTAATCGGTAGACGCTAAGTCGCAATGACTGAGTCTACCAACCAAGCCACAGAGGGCTTATTAAGCTCTCTGAAAAACCTCACGGTTTCGCTCATTGCAATCGTTCATACGCGCCTTGAGCTGATTAGTACTGATCTTGAAGAAGGCCGTGAGCGTTTTATTTCCCTATTAGCGCTCGCTTTTATTTCACTGTTTAGTCTGTGTTTTGGCGCAGTGTTACTCACCATACTCGTCGTCGTTATATTTTGGGATACCCATCGCTTGCTGGTAATGGGTTCTCTCACTGGCCTGTTTATCGTTGTAGGCGCCGTGATTGGAGCTGTGGTGGTACGCAGGCTAAAATTAATGCCTAGAATGTTTGAGGCCAGCCTAAGTGAACTGATTAAAGACCATCAGGAACTGGACAATAATCGTTAGGCTAATGGGAGTCAGTGATGAGTGAAAAGCTAGCTTTACTCGCAGCACGTAAACAACAGCTGATACACAAGGCCGCCTTACAGCGCGTTGTTGTGGCGCAAAACATGCAAGCCTTGCAGGAGCCGATTGCCATGGCAGACCGTGGGCTGCAAGTGTTGCGCTACTTCAGACAATATCCGGTGTTAATGCTGGGGGTGACTGCGGTATCAGGTATTTTGATACGCAAACTGCAAGTCGCAAGGTTTACGATATTGCTACAAACCGGTTGGTCAGTATTTCAACTGGTGCGTGATGTGCGAGAATCCATTCGGAGCAAATGATATTTTAAAGCAATAAAAAAGCGGCTTGTTATGAGCCGCTTTTTTTTCCTGCTGTTTCATTTCACATTATAGCTATTCTACTAAATAACTCGTCATTCCCGCGCAGGCGGGAATCCAGACAAAGTGGTAGCCACGAATAGTTATTTATCGTAACAACACTAATATTCACGTGGTCTGGATACCAGCCTTCGCTGGTATGACGAATAAACGTAATTAAATATAAAAATAAGACGCGAGACCGTAAAGGTCTTCCCCGCAGAATATATGCACTAAAGTGCATTATTCATGCGTGAAAAACAAGGCGAAAACAGTGCTATAGCACGGCAAGCCGCAGTTGATAAAGTATCGGCTTAATGTGGAGTTAAATCATAAAATCAATTTATGGGATGCAGAGCGCGGCGCACGGAACGCAGAAACCGGAATGTACATGTAGTACATGAGGATTTCGAGTACCGCGCAACAAAGCTATGCGCCCATTAAATTGGTTTTACTTTTGATCCCATGAATCTTCCCACATACAATGCTTGATCTTATGACGATTCGCTATCAATTCATCAATTGTCGGCTCATCATTTAATGCACGTTTAATCGCCAATTTCGTTGCGTCATAGTTGTTTTTGTACATGTCGGCTTTGTCTAATTTGCCTTCTTTTTCTAGCGCGATACAGCCTGGATCGATCCATACCAAGCTGATAATGCACAAGTCGTTCGCTTGCTCTTTAGGAATAATGCCTTCGATTACGCAGTCCAAAATTGCATCAGCAGTTGCCGCTTGCACTACGCCGCCGAACAAGCTTACATCTGTGCTGCCTTTTAAAGTGACTTTTGGCACAGTCATACAAACTGGACGAACTAATTGATTGATATCACGCACGGCAAACATCGCTGTGTGACCTTTGCTTTGTGCCATCAAATTAGCAAACGCTTGACCTACTGGGCCATCAACAGCGCCGATTAGAATTTCTGGCATTGCAGCGGTAACGTCTTTACCTTCGGTGTAAACGGTCGCTTCGCCTGCTTTGAAAATGATTTTTGACATGAGAAATCCTTAAAGTTGAAAAAAGAATGGTGCGAATAAATATGAATTTATTCAATGTACTGCATAAATTCTGTTGAGCTGTGATTTTATAGAATCAACCCACTTTAAGCAATTTTCGGCGGGTTTAATTACAGCTGACTTAGCCTAATAAACGCATATCTACGTGCTTAATTCCTGCGTCAAGATAGGGTTCACTGCAAACAATAAAGCCTGCTTTTTCATAAAACTTAATCGCATGCATTTGCGCTGACAGTGTGATGTTGTGAATGCCGAGTTGCCGATACAAAGCAATGGCTTGCCTTAATAGCGCCATGCCTACGCCTTGTTGCCGCCACGGCTTGAGTACTACCATGCGGCCTATAGTGCCGTCACCCAGCAATCTGGCACAGCCTATAGGCTCACCTGCATCGTTCAATGCTAACAAATGTTGCGCAGTCTCATCCAAACCATCCCATTCTAGTGCAATGGGTACTTGTTGCTCTTGAATAAACACCGCTTCACGCAATGCACTTAACGCTTGCGCATGGGTTTGCCATGAAACATTTTGTATTGTGATATGTTTTTTCAATATAGGCTCAATCACTAAGTCTGCATGCCTTTATACTTGCAGGCCATGGCAGTAACAGGCATTATGCTGTTTGTTTATCTGTTAATTCATTATCAACTAAGGTTATTTATGCAAAAATATTTAACAACGCTAGGCCGTATTTTATTGGCACAAATTTTTTTGGTGCAAGTAGTGGCACTCATTATCAACTTCATGAACAACCCTAATGGTTACCAAGATTACCAAGCCGGTTTAGGTAGTTTAGGTTTGCCGGGCATTTTTGCACCACTGATTATTTTAGTAAATTTAATTGGCGGTTTAGGTTTGCTTTTAGGTTACAAAACTAAAGGCGTGGCGCTTGCCATGACGGTTTATGTAATTGCACTGATATTCTTGCTTAAACTGCCATTACTGCAATATTTAGCGATTGCAGGCGGTTTATTGCTACTTTACGCAAATCCAAACACTGCTTGCAGTTTAGACAACTGCAAAAAATCTGCCTGATTGGTTTCAGGTTATACAAAAGCGGCGCCTAATTTAGCGCCGCTTTTTTTATTCCCATTCTAAAGCCGGATAAATCGTGTTCACATTGCGCCGGTTTGCCACATCAAACAACAACCATTTGTCTTTTTCAGTCGCGGCAGCTGTATCCATGGCTTTTTCCATGCCTTGGTTCTGCTTGATATTGGTACGTATATCTGCCAATAACTGACTCAAATAGCGCTGTGCATTGCTAAATGCAGTCATGCCGTCTTTCGTGGTGGGACCATGACCAGGCACCACTTGGCTATAACTAAACGCTTTGAATTTTTCAAGCTCGGCAATTAGCCCTTTAACATCAGCCTCTACCACTGGCGTGCGTTCAATAAACAACAAATCGCCAGTAAATAAGGTGTTGGTTTTGCTATCAACTACTGAAATATCGGTATTAGTATGTGCAACGGGATGTGCAGTGACTACTAACTTTCTGTCGCCTAAATCCAGCTCCAAGCTGGTTTTAACAATCACGGTGGGCGTAATCTGCGCGCTACCTTTTGCGTCATCCAGCAGCAATTTCGCATTCAACCTTTCATATTGATCATGACGCGCATGCATACTGCTTGCCAGCTTGTCATGCCCCACAAACTGTGGCTTATCTGCCACAAAAGCCGCATTGCCATAAATATGATCTGGATGCACATGGGTGTTAATGACGTACAGCACGGGCAATGGCGTTACTTTGCGTATGGCGTCACGTAGCTGATTACCCACTTTTAGGCTGCCTCCAGTGTCGATTACCGCTACACCTTTGCTACCCACCACAAAGCTGATATTGCAAATATCGCCCTGATACCCAGTATCAATATCCAAATGTTTACCATGGTGGACGTAAACACCATTGCTTACATTTTCTACGGAAAAACTTGGTAGCTCAGTCGCAATCGCAACATTTACACTACCCGCCAAGCCAATCAGCGAGAGCATACTCATGGTTATCATTAAATTACGCATGAATCATTCCTTGAATTTAGGATACAGATTAAAATGAACTGGCTTATGCAATTTATTGTTTAGACGCCAGTCTCACAAGATAAGTTTTAACCACATCAGGATCTTACTATGAATCAAGCTTCAACACGCTATACGAAAACGGCAATTGTTTTACACTGGCTGATTGCACTTGGCATTTTTGCTATGTTTGCACTTGGCTGGTATATGAGTGAATTACCCAAAGAAGCACCTAAACAAATCGCTTATGATTTATTTGACTGGGGTATTTATACTTGGCAGCTCGCTGAAGCAGCCAGCCCAAGAACGTTTTACTTTAACCTGCATAAATCAATAGGCGTCACCATTTTAGCTTTGATCATTATTCGCGTGTTATGGCGCATCACACACAGACCGCCTGCATTGCTGACTACCTACAAGGCATGGGAAAGAAAACTGGCAACTGGCACCCATCATCTACTTTATTTACTCATGGTTGCCCTGCCTGTAAGCGGCTTGATTATGGCGGTAAGCAGCAAATATGGCGTGAAATGGTTTGGTATTGATTTTATTGGCGGTCTTGATAACAAGGGCATGCGCGAACTATTTAAAGAAGTGCACGAAGTAGTCGGTGTAGTGATTTTACTAGTACTGATTCTGCATATTCTAGGCGCACTGAAACACAAGTTTGTGGATAAAGACACGACCATGGATCGTATGTCTTTGAAGTAGAAATATCGATACAAAAAAGCCCATCACGCATTTTGCGGATGGGCTTTTTTAATGGCTACAGCTTTACTGATGATATTGACGGCTATGCTCACGCACCGCAGTCAACATCGCGCCTGCATTCTCGGGATCTGTCCATTGGGTAATACCATGACCCAAGTTAAAAATATGACCATGCCCATGCCCATAACTTGCCAATATGCTTGCAACTTCACGCTCGATAGCTGCTGGTGTCGACAACAAAATAGCCGGATCTAAATTGCCTTGCAAGGCTACTTTATCACCCACGCGTTGACGTGCGCTGCCAATATCCACCGCCCAATCCAAACCTAGCGCATCGGCACCGATTTCGGCTTGCGCTTCCAGCCACAATCCGCCGCCTTTGGTGAATACGATGCTCGGTACTGCTTTGCCTTCACTGGTTTTGGTTAAACCATTGACGATTTTTTGCATGTAATTGAGCGAAAACTCTTTGTAAGCGTTATGTGCCAGCGCACCGCCCCATGAATCAAATATCATCACCGCTTGCGCACCTGCCGCAATTTGCGCATTCAGGTACTGAATCACAGTTTGTGCCGTGGTTTCTAAAATATGGTGCAATAAATCAGGGCGCGCATAGGCCATTTTTTTGGTGTTTAAGAAGTCAGTGCCGCCTTTGCCTTCCACCATATAAGTCGCCAGTGTCCATGGGCTGCCGCTAAAGCCGATTAACGGCACACGACCACCCAAAGCTTTGCGTATGCTGCTTACCGCATCAAACACGTATTGCAGCTTGGCCATATCTGGTACGGTGAGTTTTTGAATATCCGCTTCTTGTTGCAGCGTACGCTCAAACTTGGGGCCTTCACCTTCTTCAAAATACAAACCTAAGCCCATCGCATCTGGCACGGTAAGAATGTCTGAAAATAAGATAGACGCATCTAACAAAGGATAGCGGTCTAAAGGCTGTATCGTCACCTCAGTGGCAAAGTCCGCGTTTTTACACAGGCTTAAAAAACTGCCTGCGGTTTTGCGACTAGCGCGATATTCAGGCAAGTATCGGCCGGCCTGACGCATCATCCAAACTGGGGTGTATTCGGTCGGCTGACGCATGAGTGCGCGCAGGAAGGTGTCGTTTTTTAAGACTGTCATATTTATATAGCCGCAGATAAACGCAGATTCACGCAGATTAAAAACAGAAAAACAAATAAGATGTGATGCTAGCAAACATCAGCAACTGATCTGCGTTTATCCGCGTTTATCTGCGGCTAAATTGTTTTTATTAACGCGGAAGCGTTGAGGTTCCCATTAAAAATTCATCAATTGCACGTGCGGCTTGGCGGCCTTCGCGAATCGCCCATACCACTAGCGACTGACCACGACGCACGTCACCAGCAGCAAATACTTTAGCTTTGCTGGTAGCGTAGCAACCCTCGCCATCGGTAGTGGCTTTGGCATTGCCGCGTTGGTCTTTTTCCACACCAAATACATCCAACAATTTTTGCACTGGCGACACAAAACCCATCGCTAGCAATACTAAATCTGCTGGCATAGTGAACTCTGAGCCCGGTACTTCGACCATTTTGCCGTCTTTCCACTCTACACGCGCGGCTTTCAATGCCACCACTTTACCGTTTTCACCGATGAGTTCTTTAGTAGTCACCGCCCAGTCACGGTTTGCGCCTTCTTCGTGAGAACTTGAAGTACGCAATTTAAGTGGCCAGTTTGGCCATACCAGGTTTTTGTTTTCTTTTTCTGGTGGCTGCGGCATTAACTCAAACTGAGAAATGCTCAACGCGCCATGACGGTTTGAAGTACCTACACAGTCAGAGCCAGTATCACCGCCACCAATGACTACCACATGCTTGCCAGTAGCCTTGATTTGATTATCAATGGTATCGCCTGCAACCACTTTGTTTTGCGGTGCCAAAAAGTCCATGGCGAAATGTACACCATCTAACTCACGGCCTGGCACTGGCAAATCGCGTGGTTGTTCTGCACCTGCAGCCAGCAACACTGCATCAAACTCGGCAACCAAATCATCGGCTTTAATGTTTTCACCCACGTTTTGATTCACGCGGAACTCAACACCTTCAGCCGTCATCTGCGCCATGCGGCGGTCGATATGGGATTTCTCCATCTTGAAATCAGGAATACCGTAACGCAACAAACCACCAACGCGACTGTTTTTTTCCAGCACAACAACATCATGGCCAGCACGTGCCAGCTGCTGTGCAGCAGCTAAACCAGCTGGGCCTGAACCTACCACAGCAATTTTTTTACCAGTTTTATTGGGATTAATTTGTGGTGTGACCCAGTCATTTTCCCAAGCTTTATCGATAATCGCATGCTCGATAGATTTAATGCCAACAGCGTCGTCATTGATATTGAGAGTACAAGCTGCTTCACATGGTGCAGGGCAGATACGGCCGGTAAATTCAGGGAAATTGTTGGTTGAATGCAACACATCAATCGCACTGCGCCAGTCTTGCTGATAAACCAGGTCGTTCCAGTCAGGAATGATGTTATTGACCGGACAGCCTGAAGTACAGAATGGGATGCCGCAATCCATGCAGCGCGCACCTTGTACTTTTGCTTCTTCGTCAGTTAAATGTAATACAAACTCTTTGTAGTTTTTAACACGGTCTGGCACTGGCAGATTTGCCTCTGCCAGACGTTTGTATTCCATGAATCCAGTGATTTTTCCCATTATGCGGCTTCCTTGCTTGCTGCTGCGGCCAATTCTGTTAAGGCACGTTTATATTCATTAGGCATTACTTTGACAAACTTCGCACGCGCAGTTTCCCAGTTTGCAAGAATTTCTTGCGCGCGTGGGCTGGCAGTGTAATTGGCGTGATTTTGAACCAGTGTTTTCAAGATGACTTCATCTGGCTGGTTCAAGTGCTGAATTTTACCGATGGCAGTATCGGCAGGTTCAACTTTCTCTAAAGCCACCATGTTCATATTGCAACGTTTGGCAAATTTGCCGTCTTCGTCGTACACATAAGCCACACCACCGCTCATACCTGCAGCGAAGTTTTGGCCGGTGTTACCTAACACGACAACAGTACCACCCGTCATATATTCACAACCGTGGTTACCTACGCCTTCAACCACTGCGGTAGCACCTGAGTTACGCACACAGAAACGCTCACCCGCAACGCCGCTGAAATAACTTTCACCGGTTGTTGCACCGTACATGACTGCGTTACCGACAATGATGTTTTGGTATGAAATGCCACGGAATGCTGTTGGCGGTTTAATTACAATACGACCGCCACACAAGCCTTTACCCACGTAGTCGTTACCTTCGCCAGTCAGGTTGAAAGTAATACCATTGGCCAAGAACGCCGCGAAACTTTGGCCTGAAGTACCAGTAAAGTTGACGTGTATGGTGTCGTTTGGCAGTCCTGCGTTACCATAGCGTGTAGCAACCTGGTTAGACAACATGGTGCCTACGGTACGGTTAGTGTTGGTGATTGGCAGATCCAGCACCACTTTTTCGCCTTTTTCCAGCGCTGGTTTTGCTAGCGCAACTAATTTGTTATCCAGCGCGTTGACCAAGCCGTGGTCTTGCACGTCATTGTTTTTACGTGAAACACTGGCTGGCATATCTGGTTGATGGAATATTTTGCTGAAATCCAAACCATTGATTTTCCAATGGTCGATACCCGCTTGCATATCCAGCAAATCTACACGGCCGATTAAGTCTTCAAATTTAGCAATACCCATTGAAGCCATATACTCACGCACTTCTTCAGCCACAAAGAAGAAGTAGTTCACCACATGCTCTGGCTGACCGGTAAAGCGTTTACGCAGTTCAGGGTCTTGTGTTGCTACGCCAACCGGGCAGGTATTCAGATGACATTTACGCATCATGATACAACCTTCAACCACCAGCGGTGCAGTAGCAAAACCAAACTCATCTGCACCTAACAATGCGCCGATTAGCACGTCACGGCCAGTTTTCATTTGGCCATCTACTTGCACCACTACACGACCGCGCAATTGGTTCAGCACCAAAGTTTGCTGGGTTTCTGATAAACCTAATTCCCATGGTGCGCCTGCATGTTTCACAGATGAAAGCGGTGAAGCACCCGTACCACCATCGTGACCTGCAATTACGATGTGATCAGATTTAGCTTTTGCTACGCCTGCTGCCACAGTACCCACGCCTGATTCTGAAACCAGTTTTACTGAAATTGAGGCTTTAGGATTTGCATTTTTCAAATCGTGAATCAGCTGCGCCAAGTCTTCAATTGAATAAATGTCATGGTGTGGTGGTGGAGAAATTAAGCCTACGCCAGGTACAGAGAAACGCAATTTTGCGATGTACTCACTGACCTTGTGACCCGGCAATTGACCGCCCTCACCCGGTTTCGCACCTTGTGCCATTTTGATTTGAATTTGGTCTGCATTCGCCAAGTATTCAGCAGTCACACCAAAACGACCCGATGCCACCTGCTTAATTGCTGAACGCATTGAATCACCCGCTTTAAGCGGAATGTTAGATTCAATACGAGATGCACCAATAATGTCAGCAACAGTGGTGTCGCTAGAAATTGGAATAAAACGTTTTTGGTCTTCGCCACCTTCACCGGTGTTTGACTTGCCACCGATACGGTTCATGGCAATCGCCAAAGTAGTGTGTGCTTCAGTTGAGATTGAACCCAGTGACATCGCGCCAGTTGCAAAACGTTTCACGATTTCCTTGGCTGGCTCTACAGCATCTAAAGGAATCGCAGCACCGGCTGGTTTTACTTCAAACAAACCACGCAAAGTCATGTGACGACGCGTTTGGTCGTTAATCAGTTTTGCGTATTCTTTATAAGTATCAAATTGGTTGGTACGCGTTGCGTTTTGCAGTTTCGCAATCGATTCTGGTGTCCAGGTATGCTCTTCGCCGCGAATACGGAATGCATATTCACCACCCGCATCTAGGCTGTTTGCCAATACTGGGTCAGTACCGAATGCGGCAGTGTGCAAGCGTACTGCCTCTTCAGCCACTTGATCTAAACCAATACCTTCAATATTGGTGATAGTGCCAGTGAAATACTCTTCAACAAATTTAGTATTTAAACCGATGGCTTCAAAAATTTGCGCACCGCAATAAGATTGATATGTAGAGATGCCCATTTTAGACATCACTTTGTACAAGCCTTTGCTCACAGCCTTCACAAAGTTTTTATTACCTTGGTAGCTGTCAGCACTCATGCCCTTGATGGTTTCAAAGATCAGCCATGGGCAAACTGCCTCAGCACCGTAACCTGCCAACAAGGCAAAGTGATGCACTTCACGCGCTGAGCCGGTATCAACCACCAAGCCAGTGCTGGTTCTTAAACCGGCTTTGACCAGATGCTCATGCGTTGCAGAACAAGCAAGAAGCGCAGGAATCGCCACGCGTTCAGCACCCATCGCTCTATCTGACAAAATCAAAATGTTATAACCATCTTGCACAGCTTTTTCAGCCGCGCTGGTGATGCTGGCAATTGCCGCCGCCATGGCCTCTTTACCTTGCGTTGCCGGGTAAGTAATGTCCAACACCATCGATTTGTATTGGTTATTGGTAAGCTTGGCGATAGATTTTAATTGCTCTAATTCGTCCAGCATTAATACTGGTTGGCTAGCTTCCAAACGCATAGGCGGCTTGGTTTCATCTATGCCCAACAAGTTTGGTTTTGGACCAATGAATGTCACCAATGACATCACCAACTCTTCACGAATCGGGTCGATAGGTGGGTTAGTCACTTGCGCAAACAATTGTTTGAAGTAGTTGTATAACACTTTTGGTTTGGCTGACAACACTGGCAATGCCGCGTCGTTGCCCATAGAACCAATCGCTTCTTCACCGCTTTGCACCATAGGTTGCAACAGGAATTTAATATCTTCCTGGGTGTAACCAAACGCTTGCTGTGAATCGAGCAAGCTAGCTGACAATTTCAGATCAGCATCTACTTTAGGCATATCGCTTAAGAAGTAACGTGACTCGGCAATCCATTGTTTATAAGGCTTAGCGGTAGCTAGTTGCTGCTTCACTTCTGCATCATCAATAATGCGGCCTTGAACCGTATCAATCAGCAACATTTTGCCTGGCTCTAAACGCCATTTTTTAACGATTTTTTCTTGTGGGAAAGTCAACACACCCATTTCAGACGCCATCATCACCAAGTCGTCATCGGTGACTAAATAGCGTGCTGGACGCAGACCATTTCGGTCTAGTGTGGCGCCAATCATGTTACCGTCAGTAAACGCAACCGCAGCTGGGCCATCCCATGGCTCCATCAATGCTGCGTGGTATTCATAAAACGCACGACGCTCATCATCCATCAAATAAGCGCCGGTTGCGTCTTTGGCGCCCCAAGCTTCAGGAATCAACATCATCATCGCATGTGGCAAACTGTAACCACCGGCCACCAATAATTCTAAACAGTTATCAAAACATGCAGAGTCAGACTGACCTTCTGCAATCAATGGCCATAACTTCTCAAGGTCATCACCCAACATCGCTGAACGCATCGCTTCGTGACGCGCTGCCATCCAGTTTACGTTGCCTTGTACGGTATTAATTTCGCCGTTGTGCGCAATCATGCGGAACGGATGCGCCAAATCCCAAGCTGGGAAAGTATTAGTTGAAAAACGCTGATGTACCAGAGCTAACGCTGAAACGACGGTTTCGTCAGTCAGGTCTTTGTAGTACACACCCACTTCGTTTGCCAACAACATACCCTTGTAAACAATGGTACGTGAAGACAGAGAAGGCATATAGAACGCTGCATTATCCTGCAAGTTAAGCGCAGTTACTGCATGTTCGATGCGTTTACGGATCACAAACAACTTGCGCTCGAACACGGTCTGGTCAGCACTGGTGCTGGCAACAAACACCTGACGCATGGTTGGCTCAACATCACGCGCTGCTTGTGCGATATTGCTGTTATCGACTGGTACATCGCGCCAGCCTAGTAGCGTTTGATTTTCTTCGGCGATAATTTTTGTGAATAGCGCTTCACAGGCTGCACGATTTTTTGCATCTTGTGGCAAAAACACGTTACCCACTGCATATTGACCCGCCGCTGGCAGCGCAATACCAAGCTTAGCTGCCTCTTTGCGCATAAAAGCGTCAGGCAATTGCATCAACAAACCAGCGCCATCGCCCAATTTAGGGTCATAACCGGTTGCGCCACGATGAGTGAGGTTGGTTAACAACTCCAAACCTTTACTCACGATGTCGTGACTTTTTTTACCCTTGATATGTGCTACAAAGCCAACACCACAAGCATCGCGCTCATTCGAAGGGCGATATAGACCCTGCTTTGCCGGTCTGTGACCTGCATGCATAGCATCCTTGTTGTTAGCTGTGGTGAGTGTGGTTTCTAAACCAATTGCGTTGCTTAATTCTGATGCCATTTTATCTAATCACGAAACATTTAGCGGAACCTTCAAGTTTACCGCTAAATGTCTATGAGTTCAATAAGATAGATGTGAAAGATAAGGATTATTTTCGTAATAATCCTTAATATTTATGATTATCTGTTCAACAGGAAAGCCTTACGCAGTCTGACGCAAACCAGTTTAGTGCGCCGCGAGTTGAGCGAAGGCCTTTTTAGCAGCGGCAATAGTTAAAGCAATATCCTCGTCTGTATGCGCAATTGATACAAAGCCCGCTTCGAACGCAGACGGGCCTAGGTAAATACCGGCATCCAACATCAAATGGAAGAATTTATTAAAGCGTTCTTTATCCGTTAACATCACTTCCGCAAAGCTGCTTGGGCATTGCTCACTGAAATACAGACCAAACATACCGCCCACATTTTGTGCACTGAATACAACTCCTGCTTCTTTTGCAGCCGCAACTAAACCATCAACCAACTTCTTGGTTTGCGCAGCCAATTTATCATGAAAGCCTGGCGCCTGAATTTGCTTCAAGGTGGCCAAACCCGCAGTTACCGCAACTGGATTGCCCGATAAAGTACCTGCCTGATACACCGCACCCAAAGGCGCCAAGCATTGCATGATGTCTTTGCGGCCACCGAAGGCACCCACCGGCAAGCCGCCGCCAATCACTTTACCCAAAGTGGTCATATCCGGCTTGATGTTATATAAAGCCTGTGCACCACCTAAATGCACGCGGAAACCGGTCATGACTTCATCAAAAATCAATACCGTGCCGTGCTTGGTACACAACTCACGTAAAGTTTGCAGAAATTCCATGTGTGGCACGACCAAATTCATATTGCCAACCACAGGCTCAATAATCACACAGGCAATTTCGTTGCCTATTTTCTCAAACAACTCGCGCAACTGTTGCGTGTTGTTATATTCCAAAGTCAAGGTGTGTGCAGCCACTTCAGGCGGCACGCCAGCAGAGCTAGGCTCACCAAAAGTTAACAAGCCAGAACCCGCTTTCACCAGCAAGGCATCGGAATGGCCGTGATAGCAACCCTCAAACTTAACGATTTTATTACGCTTGGTGAAACCACGCGCCACACGAATTGCACTCATGGTAGCTTCTGTACCACTGCTGACTAAACGCACCTGCTCCATGCTAGGCACCAGTTTATTAATCAGCTCTGCAATTTCTAGCTCCAAGCCGGTTGGCGCACCAAACGACAAACTATTGGCAGCCACTGCTTGCACCGCTTTAATCACCTCTGGGTGCGCATGCCCTAAAATCATAGGCCCCCATGAGTTGATGTAATCGATATATTCCTTACCATCCACATCCCATAATCGAGAACCCAGCCCTTTTTTGAAAAAAACCGGGGTGCCGCCCACGCTGCGAAAAGCACGCACTGGCGAATTTACACCACCAGGGATCAATTGTTGCGATTTTTCAAATAATTGCTGGTTTTGAGATGTCATCATTTTTCTTTCAAGGTACCTTGTAATTGTCTTGCGTCATTAAATCGATCCCACATTCGAGACCTTCTATCCATGCGATAAACTGGTTCACCATCGCCTTGCCCACAAATGGTCGACCGTGTTGCGGCACAATAGATTCAATATCCAATGTGCGCACCATATTTGCCCAATAGCGACAAGCCTTGTTGGAAGTCATATATCTTCTGTGAAAGCCCAACATTGCCGGCAAATGCGCGTTAAAATCTGTCACTGGCTCAATCGCCAAATCTGCTGACACCAGTGATGCGCCCAAATCACCGGAAAACAGAATTTTACTGGCAACATCATAAAACTGGAAATTACCTTCCGAATGCAAAAAGTGCGCCGGCAAGGCTTTTATAATCGTATTGCCCAACTTGATATCCATACCTGCATCCGGAATACCAATAATACGATTATCGGTATTGCCTACACCGCAAAAATGTGGCAAAAAACGCTCCCAAATCGCCGGCGCCATCACGGTGCACTCAGTGCCGATTAGCCATTTATTAATCGAGGCTACGATGTCCGGATCTTGATGTGATGCCAGAATATATTCTAATTTACGGAAATTAAAATACTTACCCATGCCTACCATCAAGGCGTTATAAGTCATATTGCCGCCAGGATCAATCAATGCACCATGCCCATCCGTCACAATCAAAAACTGATTGGACTGCACTGCTTCTGACGATGATTTATCCGCCAAGTCATTGAATACTATACAAACATGGCTACCATTATTAAATAACTCTTTGGCCATCACATACTCCCCCATTTAAGCGAAAGCGGATTGTTCCATGAAAGCCAAACTGGCTATTTAATGCATATCAAACACTGCCGAGAAATCCTGGGCTGCACGCACAATTTGTTGAGCATTATTGTTTACATTAAACAAAGCGCCGACTACGGCAATTGCGTCAGCTCCGGCAGCCATTGCAAGTGGGGCATTTTGTAACGTGATGCCGCCAATCGCTACCAGCGGAATATTGACTGAGTGCTTGGCATCATTAAACAAACTCAGCGCTGCCACCGGCGCATTAGGCTTAGTGCCTGAAGCAAAACAAGCACCGAAAGCTGCATAATCAGCACCTGCTTGCGCAGCAGCCAACGCTAAATCCAGGCGGTTATAGCACGACGCACCCAAAATCTTATTTGCACCCAAACGCTGGCGAGCTTCAGCCAAATTGCCGTCATCTGCGCCCAAATGTACGCCATCAGCATCTAAAGTCATACAAAGCTTAATGGAGTCGTTAATAATCAGTGGCACATTATATTGCCGGCACATGGGCAATAGCAGACGCGCCTGCTGCCTTTGCAGCTTGTGATTAGCGAGTTTGTTGCGGTATTGCAGCACATGAATACCGCCTTGTAACGCCGCCTCAACTTTTGCCAGCATGATGTCTGTATTGGCTTCGTCTGGCGTAATCGCATAGACGCCTCGAATTGCAGCTTTGTGTTGCATCAGGCTAACCTAGTGCGCTTTTACGCTACCGTCGCCGGGATTTATTACCGGATCTTCTTCATCACGCGCCCAGAACATACGATCCGGAATATATTGCCCCATACCCGGTCTGAAGCCGTTTTTAAGCGTTTGCCATGTATATTCTTGCGCCTCCAGCACTGCATCTTCAATACTCAAACCATGCGCCATGCAAGCTGCGATAGCACTGGTGAGCGTACAGCCAGAACCATGATAGCTACCCAACAAGCGCTCCCACTTGTAAGCTTTAATCAGCTTGTCTTCGCCGTACAGCGTGTTAGTCACTTCTTGCGTGCGCTCATGCGTGCCAGTAATCAGCACATATTCACTGCCCATGCTCAGCAATCTTGCAGCCGCTTCATCCAAAGACGTATGCGCCATTTCTTCAGATTCATCGTTAAAAGCGAAGCGACGCGCTTCCAAACTATTAGGGGTAATCAAGGTAGCCTGCGGAAACAATAATTCAATCATGGCATCCATCATTTCATCGCTAGATAAATCATCACCACGGCCTGAAGTTAAAATCGGGTCTATCAGTAATGGCACGTCCGGATAATCCGCCATGATTTCCGCGATGACCGCAATGTTTTCTACCGAACCGAGCAGGCCTAGCTTAAACGCAGACACTTGTACATCTTCTAAAATCGCACGCGCTTGGTCATTAACCCACTCTGAATCCATCGCCAACACGCCATCTACGCCCACCGTATCTTGCGTGGTGATTGCAGTGACCACGGATAGCGGATGGCAGCCAATGCTGGCAAAAGTCAAAATATCTGCTTGCAAGCCCGCGCCGCCGCTGGGGTCTGTGCCCGCAAAAGTCATTACTGAAGGTGGTGCAAGATTGGCCATAATTTTAATCACTGATATTTACTTAAATTGGAGCGGGTGACGGGAATCGAACCCGCGTATCGAGCTTGGGAAGCTAGCGTTCTACCATTGAACTACACCCGCATAATGTGACATTTTACTGCATTTTGTGTAGCCACTGTTGCGGACTGTAGTCACTGATCTTATGGATTTAGAATTCCAATGGATTGACATCCACAGCCCAGCGGACTTTATTTGCTAATTTATTTGCGCGCATCAGGGTGACTAACTGCTTAAGTACTTGTTGTAACGCTGGGCGCTGCTTTGCCTGCAATAGCAAATAGCCGCGCTCCATGCCTTTTAAGCGTTCCATCTGCGGGCGTACCGGGTCATACACCAGCACTTGCTCACTCAGGCTACGCGCATGGGCAAATGCCAGCTGCAAAAATTGTTGTACTAGGCTGTAATCATTTGCTTCTGCACGCAGCAGCGCGGTGAACACATAGGGCGGAAACTGCATTTGCTCACGTTCGTGCAGCAAAACATCCGCATAGCTTTCATAGTCTTGCACGCGTAGTGCGTTAAATAAAGCATGCTCTGGAAACTGGGTTTGAATAATCACCTGACCTGCTTTATCAGCGCGGCCTGCACGGCCTGCTACCTGCATCAACTGTGCGAATAAACGCTCGCTGGCACGAAAATCTGGGCTGTGCAGCGCGCTATCGGTGTCTATCACCCCCACTAAAGTCAAATTAGGGAAATCATGGCCTTTAGCCAGCATTTGCGTGCCCACCAAAATATCAATCTCTTGGCGATGTACTTTGTCCAGAATATCTACTAATGCATCTTTGCGGCTCACGCTATCGCGATCCACTCTGGCAATGCGCGCAGTGGGTAACAGTTGCGCCAGCGTTTGTTCCAACCTTTGTGTGCCGTGTCCGGTGGGGTGCAAATCAGCATCGCCACAGCTTGGGCATTGCTGCGGAATACGCTGCTCATGACCGCAATGGTGGCAGCGTAATTTTCTTTGGCCTAAATGTACGACCAAACGACTGCTGCATCGGGAGCAGGGCGCAATCCAATGGCAAGCGGCACACAACAACACTGGCGAATAACCACGTCGGTTGATAAATAATAGCGACTGCTCTTTGCGTTGCAATCTTAATTTAAGCGCTGTAATCAGTTGCGGCGTTAAGCCATGTTGCAGATTCACTTTGGTGGTATCAATGCAATCAATCTGCGGCAATTGTGCGGCGGTAACTGCGCGTTGCTTTAGGCGCAACAAGCCATAACGGCTGGCCTGATTAGGGTTGACTGTAGCGTTGTACCAAGTTTCCAGCGCGGGCGTGGCAGACCCCAACACCACTGGAATATTCAAGCGCTTGGCGCGCACCATTGCCACATCGCGCGCATGGTAGCGCATGCTGTCTTGTTGCTTATAAGAGCTGTCGTGCTCTTCATCAATAATCAGTAGTTTAAGATTAGGCAATGGCGTAAAAATGGAGAGGCGGGTACCGATAATGATTTTGGCCACGCCCGACTGCGCCAACTGCCAGTGGTGTAAGCGTTCACTCTCGCTCAAGTTACTGTGCAAACTTACCAATGGAAAGCTTGGCAGCCGACTTCTAAAGCGCGCTTCGAGTTGCGGTGTGAGGTTGATTTCTGGCACTAGTACCAAAATCTGTGCGTCTGGCTGCTGCAACACTTGTTGCATTAAACGTATGTAAACTTCGGTTTTTCCGCTGCCGGTAATGCCGTTTAGTAACCATGCATTGAAAATGTGCGGTTGCGCCATAATAGTTTGCACAGCATGCGCTTGCTCATCATTAAGTTGCGGCGCTTCAGAGGGTGTTGTCACCATGACACGTTGCAACGCCAGCACTTGCTCACTGGCAGCAAAACCTAAATCTACTAATGCTTTGACTGCTTTACGCGCCGTGCCTGAAATTTCATCCAATTCTGCCTCTGTTAGCTGCTTGGCAGTTTGCAAAGTTGCCAATACATTGCGCAATACTTTTTGTTTTTTTGGGATTTGTTCTACATCAGCAGCAATGCCTGCATCTGTCAGGTGATAGCAATATTGCTTACGTGACACGGCTGGGGCAATTTGGCGCAAACGTGCAGGCAATGCAGACAGCAAAGCCTGCCCAAACGGATATTGATAATAGTCAGCGCTGAATTTGATTAGCGCCAGCATCTCGGCATCCAGCGGCGTTTCTGCAGTGAATGCTTGAGCAATCGGCTTAAGCTTTTCCAGCGGCACATCGCTACTATCAGCGATTGCCATGACAATGCCGATTTGATTACGATTGCCGAACGGCACCAGCACACGCTGGCCGATTTGTACGTGCCGATTTTCACTTAAATGGTCGCCGTTTAAATAATCAAATAAACGGTCTAGCGGCACATCAAGTGCAATTTTGAGTATAGAGGGCGGCAATTTGTTTCTAAAGTGTATGTTTAAAGAAAAAATGACTTCTGTAGGTTAAAATAGCGCTTTTA
>NCHI01000079.1 GCA_002281815.1 Methylotenera sp. 24-45-7 | reverse complement strand
CTCGGCTCCTATTTAGCGAAACGCGCTGCTGGCAAATATGCATCCGCAAAAGTCGTTAAAGCCGCATATGTCTGGATGAGCATTATTGTACTTGCCAATTTGCTGGTGTGTTTTTATCTGCCGACAAATGCAATATATAACATTGTGCCAGTTGCTTTGTTTAATGTGGGCATGGCGCTGGCAATGCCGATATTGTCATTGGCTGCTTTAGATAGGCACCCTAAAATTCGCGGTACAGCGGCTTCTGGTCAGGCGTTTATACAAATGGCTTTATCCACTGTGTCTGCCGGTTTAATTGTGCCCTTAGTTTGGTATGCACCGTCAGGACTAGCGATTGCCATGGCGGCTTATGTGGTGTTGGGATGGCTGATGATACGCAAAAGTAAGCTATGGGCTAATCAATAGAAGCTTGTTTATCACTGCTCCATAATAGATAAACACGACAGTCAAATTCTAGCTGGTGATAGTCAGGCTCCATGTGTTGGCATAACTGATAAAACGCTTTGTCATGATCGCGTTGTTTTAGGTGCGCTAGCTCATGTACCACTATCATTCTTAAAAACGCTTCCGGACTCTGTTTAAAAAACGAAGAAACCCGAATTTCTTTTTTTGCCTTAAGTTTGCCGCCTTGCACTCTAGAGATAGCAGTGTTAAGCCCCAGTGCATGATGTTCAATACCGAGACGGTTGTCATAATGCACTTTGTCTAGCAGCGGTGCGTTGCGCAGATAGCGCTGTTTGATTTCATTGCAATACTCGTAAAGTGCTTTGTCAGTTTGCACTTGATGCGCATTGGGGTAACGCTGTGCAATATATTCACCTAATAACCCTTGCTCACGTAATGCACGGATTTTGTCCTGCAGCGTGATAGGGTAGTGTTGTAAATATTTTAAACTGTTACTCATATAAAAAATAAAAGGAGGCAAAAGCCTCCTTGGTGCTGATTTTTCTTGGATTACTCAATGAGTAAATCAAGTTTTCCGGGCACACCGTTCATTGCTTCAGCATCTTCTAATGCCTCTTTGCGTGAAGTAATCACAGGCCAAACTTTAGCCAAACGTGCATTGAGTGCAATAAATTCTTGCTGGTCTTCTGGCACATCATCCTCAGCAAAAATAGCTTCAGCCGGGCATTCTGCAACGCACAACGTGCAGTCGATACATTCATCCGGGTTAATTGCCAGAAAGTTAGGGCCCTCTACAAAGCAATCTACTGGGCATACATCCACGCAATCAGTAAATTTACATTGAATGCAATTTTCGGTGACGACATAAGTCATTTTTAATCCTTTACAGCAATAAATGCCAAAACGTTATTTTATAAGATTTTTCAGAATAAAGCACACTGACTTTGTTGCGCTCGCTTGCCGTACTCGTCGTACTGTCTTCACTCGCGCGCCTTGTCATTGTGCTTTTTGTAAGAAATTTAAACTATCATACCTGCGCCAACGGTGTTGTTAGTTGACTCGTCAATAATGATAAATGCACCAGTACTGCGGTTTTTCGCATAGCTATCTACCATCAGTGGTTGCGCCAGTTTAAAGCTGATGCGTGCAATGTCATTCATTTTTAAGTCAGTGCTTGCTTGTTGCTCTAATGTATTCACATCCACCTTGTAGCTAATCGTACCCACTTTCGCTTTAGATTCGCGTGTGGTGTGACGCACGATATAAGTACGGGCAGGCGACAATGGTGTTTCTGACAGCCAGCATACAAATGCTTCAATAGTTTTAACCGGTTCAATTACTTCAGCTGATTTCACAATCATATCGCCGCGTGAGGTATCAATTTCGTCCTCTAGCAGTAAGGTCACGCTTTGTTCGGTACTTGCTGATTGCAGCTTGTCTTCACCCAGTTGAATCGCTTTCACTTTTGAAGTGTAGCCATTAGGCAACACAGTGACCGCATCGCCTACGGCAATAGTGCCTGATTGAATACGACCCATAAAGCCGCGGAAATCATGTAAATCATGGTTATCTGAAGCGTGTGGGCGGCATACAAACTGTACTGGAAAGCGGAACGGCTCTTCATGCTCAGAATGCGCAGCTGGTGCTGCTTCAAGTTTTTCCAGCATGGTTTCACCGGTATACCAAGGCATGTTGTCCAAGCGGTCAACCAGCATGTCGCCATTGAGTGCAGACATCGGAATAAAGCTGATGTCATTACCTTCGGCAGATTTACTTTGTGCCAAACCAATTTCATTAGCAAAAGCTAAATAGTCCGCACAGATTTTGTCGTAAACCGCTTGGTCATAATTCACCAAGTCCATTTTGTTTACGGCCACTACCAAGTGAGGAATGCCCACCAAGTGCGCCAAATAAGTGTGGCGACGCGTTTGTGTTAACACGCCGCGGCGTGCATCAATCAAAATAATTGCTAAATTAGCAGTAGAGGCCGCCGTCACCATATTGCGCGTATATTGCTCATGCCCCGGTGCGTCAGCAATAATGTACTTGCGCGTACCAGTACTGAAATAGCGATACGCTACGTCAATGGTAATGCCTTGCTCGCGCTCCGCTTGCAAACCATCGGTAAGTAATGATAAATCCACTGCTTCCATGCCACGTTTTTTTGACGTGTTTGAAATTTGCGTGAGCGTATCAGCCAAAATGGTCTTGGTATCAAATAGCAGGCGACCAATTAAAGTGCTTTTGCCATCATCTACGCTACCACAGGTCATAAAACGCAACAGGCTATCGTTATGGTTGGTGTCGTTATGTTGTTTAGTCATAAATTTAATTTTCAAATGATTAAAAATGCTAGATAAAACGATTTATTGAGAAGCAGTGCAAGGCACTCGTAGCACAGAAACCGGAATGTACATTTTGTACATGAGGATTTCGAGCACCGCGAAACGCGTCAATGCGCTCTATAAATTGATTTAGTTAGTATTTTTTTAGAAATAGCCCTCTTTTTTACGCTGCTCCATCGAAGCATCCGAAGTTTGGTCATCGAGGCGCGTAGCACCACGCTCCGTAATGGTGGTGGTGGCGGTTTCGAGTACGATTTTTGTCACGTCGTCTGCATCGCTAATTACTGGTGCGGTGCAGGTAATGTCACCGACGGTTCTAAAGCGCACCTGCATGTTAATCACCTCTTCACCGGCTTTGGGTGGGTTAATGACTTCGCCATTGGTGAGCGGCACATTAATCGGCACAATCGCGCCGCCACGCATCACAACATCACGCTGGTGCGCGAAATAGATACTTGGTAACTCAAGTTTTTCACGTTCGATATATTGCCAAACGTCCATTTCTGTCCAGTTTGAAATCGGGAACGCGCGGATGTTTTCACCTTTGTGTGAACGCGCATTGTATAAATCCCACAATTCTGGACGCTGGTTTTTTGGATCCCATTGGCCGAACTCATCACGGAAACTCATGATGCGCTCTTTAGCACGGGCTTTTTCTTCATCACGGCGCGCACCGCCAATACAGCAATCAAAGCCGAACTCTTCAATTGCTTCCAGCAAGGTTACAGATTGGTGTTTGTTGCGAGGCTCGTCGGGTGATTTCAATACCACAGTGCCGCGCTGCATTGAGTCTTCTACCGAGCGTACAATCAGACGCTCACCCAGCTCTGCCGCGCGTTGGTCACGAAAATCGATTACTTCTTTGTAATTGTGACCGGTATCGATGTGCATGAGCGGGAAGGGGAACTTGCCAGGACGGAAAGCTTTTTCAGCCAAGCGCAGAATGCACAGTGAATCTTTGCCGCCAGAAAACAATAAAACTGGATTAGAGCATTGGCCTGCAACTTCACGCAGAATGTAAATGGCTTCAGATTCTAGCCAATCTAAGTGCGATAGAGGTTTGTGGTTAAGTTGTTTAGTTGTTGTCATATTTTATGTATCAATATCTGTAAATCACAGAAAAAGCCAAATAAATTAAAAATTATTTCTTTACATGCAAGCCGCACTCTTTGTTCGTTGGGTCTTCCCACCACCAGCGCCCGGCACGCACATCCTCGCCCATGGCAACCGCGCGCGTGCATGGTGCGCAGCCGATGCTAGGGTAGAATTGGTCATGCAGTTTGTTGTAAGGCACGCTATGCATGCGAATGTAGGCCCAAACTTCTTTTTCAGTCCAATCGCTCAGCGGGTTGAATTTTTCAAGCTGGTTGCCGCTGTCAAATTCGCGCAAGGGCAAGTTAACACGTGTTGCAGATTGCTCTGCACGCATACCGGTTACCCAAGCTTTCTTACCTTTTAATGCACGTTGTAAAGGCTCAACTTTACGCATGAAACAGCAGGCTTTGCGCAATTCAATAGATTCATAGAATGCGTTGATGCCATTGCCATTTACGTAGGATTCCACTGCATCCGCTTTAGGAAAGTAAACTTTAAGTTTAGTACTGTAGTGTTTTTCCACCTCAGCCATTAAGTCATAAGTCTCAGTTGGCAAGCGGCCAGTGTCTAACGAAAATATCTCAACACCCAGCGCAATATTTTTAGCCTGATGATTCAAAATGATATCCGTCAGTACCATGTCTTCTGCGCCAAAACTGTTCGCAAAAGTAATATTGCCGGCACCGAACTCACTTACAGCTTTGCTTAACAGCGCATGCACTTCAGCTGTTTTGCGATTCACGCTGGCAATCAGTTCGTCAGTAAGCGTAGGTTTAGTGGCTGGATTATTAGCACCGCCTTTAAGCATGACTACTTGGCCAAAATCAACACTATCAGCCATTAAACACCTCGGTTATAGCGTTTAAATACTGGCTGTGGTTCATCTACAGCGCCTTGGTATGGCTTACTAAAATCATTCAAGCTGGCAATCGCTTCCTGAGCGGAGCGATCTTGACGCACCATAAAGCTAGTGAAGCCGCTACGTTTCAAGAAAAATAGCTGGTCGCGCAACACGTCACCAAAAGCACGTAATTCATTTTTAAAGCCGTAGCGTGTGCGCAGCAGGGTGCCGATTGAGAAAATGCGACCATCAGCAAATCGCTCTACAAATACCGCGATGATGGGCAGCACATTCAAATCAGCTTGTTGCTGAATCAAATATTCTAGTAGTTCGTGTGTGGCCAACCAAACACCTACTTCGCCATTTGCAATGCGGCTCTCAAGTTCGGCATTTCTTTCCACAAATACGCTTAATGGCACAATGATTTTGCCAGTAGCAGGAATCACGGTGTTGGCGATTTGCTCTTCAGTAATGGTGCTTTCACCGGTGAGTTTAAACAAGACTACTTTACCTGCTTGTATGCGCTCTTCAGTCTGCGCTTCAGGTAGTTTAACCAGCGTCCAGTCATCGTTGGCTAAAGCTGCGACGCCATTTTCAATTTTGACTAAATTGCTCATGCAGCCACCTCATTTTTTGCATAAACATGTGCTTTAAATGGGGGTGCACCAATGCGGCGTACTGTATCAATAAAGCGCTCTTCAGGCGTACGTTGTTGAATATATACTTCTATCAGTTTTTGAATCACGCCTGGCATTTCTTCAGCAGAAAATGCGCGGCCAATCACTGAACCCAAGCTTGCATCATTGCCTTGTTTGCCGCCTATGCTGACTTGATACCATTCAGAACCGTCTTTATCAACGCCTAAAATACCAATGTGACCCACATGATGGTGTCCGCAAGCATTCATGCAACCAGAGATATTGAGTTCGATATCGCCAATATCATGTAAATAATCTAAATCATCAAACTGCATTTGAATTGCTTGTGCAATCGGGATGCTCTTGGCGTTAGCCAGTGAGCAGAAGTCACCACCCGGGCAGCAGATAATGTCAGTCAACAAGCCGATATTCGGCGTCGCCAAACCTTGCGCGCGCGCTTTTTCCCACAATTTGTATAAGTCAGCCAGTTTTACATCTGCCAAAATCAGGTTTTGCTCGTGTGATGAACGTAATTCACCAAAACTGAACTCATCCGCCAAATCGGCAACTGCCCACATCTGTTCGGATGTAATGTCACCCGGTGCTTGGCCATGCGGTTTGAGTGACAAGGTCACTGCGCGATAGCCTGGTTGTTTGTGTACGTGTACGCAACGTTTTACCCATGCCGCAAAAGCAGGGTTGCTGGCAATTGCCGCATCAAAGCTTGCATCATGCGCGCTCAAGTTCTCGTAAGGCATAGGGTCAAAGTGTTTTGCTACACGCGCTAACTCTGCTTCGGTAATTGTGTTTGGGCCATCTTTGAGATGTGTCCATTCTGCTTCTACCTGATTGCGGAACTCATTAATGCCCAAAGCTTTGGTCAGTATCTTGATACGCGCTTTGTACATATTGTCACGACGGCCATGCAAGTTGTACACACGAATAATTGCTTCGCAATAGGTCAACGCATGCTGCCAATCCAGATGCTCGCGTATTACTGAGCCTAAGATTGGGGTGCGGCCTAAACCACCACCTACCCATACTTTTACCGCAACATTATTGTTGTTGTCGGTATAGAACTCCAAGCCAATATCGTGCGCTTGCACAATAGCGCGGTCTTGTTTGGTGCCTGACACAGCAATTTTAAATTTACGTGGCAGCAAAGCAAACTCAGGGTGAAATGTACTCCACTGGCGAATGATCTCAGCCATGGCGCGTGGGTCAATCACTTCGTCTGGGGCAATGCCTACGAACTGGTCAGTCGTGATGTTACGAATACAGTTGCCAGAAGTTTGAATCGCATGCATTTGAACCGTCGCAAGCTCAGCCAAAATATCTGGTGTATCTTCTAATTTTGGCCAGTTGAGTTGCAGGTTTTGACGGGTGCTGAAGTGACCGTAGCTGCGATCATATTTTTGAGCGATATCGCCAAGTTTACGCAATTGTTTGCTAGAGAGCATGCCGTAAGGCACGGCAATGCGCAGCATAGGGGCGTGGCGCTGAATGTACAGGCCATTTTGCAAGCGTAACGGGCGGAACTCATCTTCGCTAAGTTCGCCCGCTAGATAGCGGCGAACTTGATCGCGGTATTGTGCTACGCGTTCATCAACAATTTGTTGATCTATTTCATCATATTTATACATGTCAAAACTTCTTGTGCAGATTTTTAAAAATTATACTAAAACGAATTTCAAGCCTATGAGCAGTAGCAAAGCTGCGAGTAGTGGACGAAGCACTTTCTCAGGAATTTTCACGCTTAAATGACTGCCTACCCAGATACCAGGTAAAGAACCAATCAACAAGGTGCCCAGTAATGTAAAGTCCACATGACCTAACGTCCAATGACCAAAGCCGGCAACAGCGGTGAGTGGAATAGCGTGCGCCAAATCAGTACCCACCACTTTTAGCGTACTCATTTTTGGATAAAGGAACAAAATTGCCAAAGTTCCAAGCGCGCCGGCACCGACGGAAGAAATCGTTACTAAAACACCCAGTATTATGCCAGTAAATATGGTCGCTGGGAGTTGAATTTTGTTAAAACGCCCGGTGCTGATAATGCTGTTTTCGATTTCACGAATTTGTTTACGCGTCACGTAGCTGCGAATCAGTACTGCAATTGCAGTCAATATTAAGGCTACGCCTAAAGTGAAGGTGATGAGCCCAGTCACATCTTTTTCAATTTTAATCAGATGTTTAATCACAAATATAGTGGCTACGGCTGCTGGTAGGCTGCCTAAGGACATCCATATCACTACACGCCAATCGACCGATTTATGGGAGTTGTGATGCACAAACACGCCGCCAGTTTTGGTAATCGCTGCGTAAAGTAAATCGGTGCCGACCGCGATTGCAGGTTTAAAACCAAACGCAAACACCAGTAGTGGGGTCATCAAAGAGCCGCCACCCACACCTGTAATGCCTACTAGCATGCCCACGGCAAAGCCAGAGATAATATAACCAAATTCCATATGGAGTATCCGTTACTTAAATTGTTATCAGGCGCGCAATATAGCAATGATTCAAGGCTTTTTTTAAGAATATGTTATTCTATATATATATTATTTAGTTATATAAGGCGCT
>NCHI01000078.1 GCA_002281815.1 Methylotenera sp. 24-45-7 | reverse complement strand
AAGTAGTCATAGGTGAAAACGTCACGCTAGGTGAAGATGTTGTGATTGGCAGTGGGTCTGTCATTGAAAGTAATGTCACTATTTCAGACGACACAAAGTTAGAATCAAATGTCACCATTAAACACCATTGTGAAATTGGCAAGCGCTGCCATATATTCTCAGGTGCGGTGATTGGATCAGATGGTTTTGGCTATGCCGAAGATGCTGGACGCTGGATCAAGATTCCACAGGTTGGACGCGTCATTATTCACGACGATGTTGATATAGGGGCAAACACCACGATAGACCGTGGTGCGCTGGATGATACGATTATTGAAGAAGGTGTTAAACTCGATAATCTGATTCAAATTGGTCACAACTGCGTGATTGGCGCACATAGTGTCATTGCTGGATGCGTGGGCATTGCAGGTAGTGCACGTATTGGAAAACACTGTCGTATAGGTGGCGCTGCGATGGTGCTGGGTCATTTGGAAATTGCAGATCACGTTACAATCTCTCCTGGCAGTATGATTACACGCTCATTACCTACAGCAGATACTTACACAGCGCTGATGCCTTTTCAAACTCATAAAGCATGGCTTACCACAGCAGCAAAAATCCGCCATTTAGATACATATGCGGATAAAATTAAGCAACTAGAAAAAGAGATTGCATTACTAAAATCGCAGAAGTAATTCTGACAAAAATTAACACATTACATTTAAAAAGTAAGCAGAGATGATTATGACTGAACAAGTAAACGACACAGGTATGGATATTCACGAGATATTAAAACATTTGCCACATCGTTATCCATTTGTATTAATTGACCGTGTTGTGTCATTAGAGCTAGGCAAAGAAATCGTCGCAATTAAAAATGTAAGTGTGAACGAACCTTATTTTCCAGGCCATTTTCCATATCATCCGGTCATGCCTGGTGTATTGATTGTAGAAGCTATGGCGCAAGCCGCAGCCATATTATCATTCAAAACAATGGATACTATGCCTAGTGACGATTCTGTGTACTATTTTGCAGGGATAGACAGCGCACGTTTTAAAAAGCCGGTTTCACCAGGTGACCAGATCGTACTCAACGTTAAAATCGACCGCATATTAAAAGGTATATGGAAATACACCGGCGTGGCTAGTGTAGACGGCACGGTAGTAGCTGAAGCGCAGATGATGTGTATTTTAAAAGCGATTGAAAAATAAGCTTTAGCCGCAAGTAACAAACAAATATAAGTGAAGTAAAAATGTCTACTGTAAAAATTCACCCTACGGCAATTATTGACCCAACCGCAGAATTGGATTCTAGCGTC
Source organism: Methylotenera sp. 24-45-7 (assembly GCA_002281815.1). GTDB lineage: Bacteria > Pseudomonadota > Gammaproteobacteria > Burkholderiales > Methylophilaceae > Methylotenera. The sequence goes on along the minus strand of NCHI01000078.1, from coordinate 6,705 downwards.
GTGGTCGGTGCGTATTCCGTGATTGGTGCGCATGTCAAAATTGGCGCTGACACGCGTGTTGCAAGCCATGTCACAATCAACGGACCAACCATCATAGGCGAAAACAATGAGATATTTCAGTTTTCGTCATTAGGTGAAGTGCCACAAGACAAAAAATATAAAAACGAACCTACTTTGCTCGAAATCGGCGATAACAATACCATACGTGAATTTTGTACTTTTAATCGCGGAACGGTGCAAGACAAGGGTACTACCAAGATCGGTAATGACAACTGGATTATGGCTTATGTGCACATTGCCCACGACTGCCAGATTGGTAACCACACTATTTTTGCCAATAACGCATCGTTAGCGGGTCACGTTGATGTGCACGATTATGCAATATTAGGCGGCTTTACGCTGATTCATCAGTTCTGCAAAATTGGTTCTCACGTCATTACCGCAGTGGGCTCTGTTGTTTTTAAAGACATTCCACCTTATGTGACTGCGGCTGGCTATGATGCCAAACCACATGGTATTAATTCTGAAGGTTTGAAACGCAGAGGATTCTCGCCAGAGGCAATTCTGCAAATTAAGCGCGCTTACAAAGCTTTGTATCGCAATAGCCTTACGTTAGAAGAAGCAAAAGTTGAGCTATTAAATATGCAGGCACAAACCCCCGAAATTGGTTTGCTAACCGATTTTCTGAACATTTCTACGCGCGGCATCGTCCGCTAATCGCTCACAATATGATTAGAATAGGTATTGTAGCTGGAGAGGCTTCAGGGGATTTGCTTGGAAGTCATTTGATTGAAGCACTTCAACAAAAGCGTTCTGATATTGAATTCATAGGGATTGCCGGCCCCAAAATGATGCGCTTGGGTGCAATCTCCTTGTTTCCGATTGAGCGTTTGTCGGTGCGAGGTTACGTTGAAGTTATCAAGCACTTATGGGGGCTATTGAAATTAAGACGTGCATTACTCAATCAATTTCTTGCTGACCCGCCAGATTTATTTATCGGCATCGATGCCCCCGACTTTAATTTTTGGCTGGAAAAAAAGTTAAAAAATAAAGGCATTAAAACCATTCATTACGTCAGTCCATCGATTTGGGCATGGCGTAAAAATCGCATCAAAAAGATCAAGCAAGCCGTGACCGAAATATTGGCGCTGTTTCCGTTTGAGCCGGAACTTTATTTGGCGGCTGGTGTTAAGGTGAGTTATGTAGGACACCCGTTGGCAGATATCTTGCCTTTAGAGCCAGATTTAGCAGGCGCGCGTGCAACTTTAAAACTTGATGCAAAAGACTTCGTGGTAGCAATGTTACCCGGTAGTCGCCAAAGTGAAGTGCAGCAACATGCAGAGCTATTTGTGCAGGCAGCAAAGCGAATTTTTGCAGAGCGTCCAGATGCTAAATTCTTGGTACCTTTGATTACGCGTCAAACGCGTGAAATATTTGAGTTGGCGATTTTTCATGAGCCAGACCAACTGCCTATCGATTTGTTGTTTGGGCATGCGCATGATGCAATGGAAGCGGCGGATGTTGTGATCGTTGCATCTGGCACTGCCACCCTAGAGGCAGCGCTTCTTAAAAAGCCCATGGTTATTACATACCGCATGCCAGCATTAAGTTGGCAGTTATTAAAGCGCATGCGTTTGCAGCCTTATGTTGGTTTACCCAATGTTTTAGCCGGTAAATTTGTAGTGCCAGAGTTACTGCAAGATGAAGCCACGGCCGAAAATTTGGCGATGGTCACGTTGAGATTAATGTCAGACAAAGCGCATTTAGCAGAGATTAAAAAAGAATTTACCGCAATCCATCACAGCCTGCGACAAAACACCGCAGAAAAAGCCGCTGCCGCTGTGCTGGCCTATTTGAACTAGGCTTAAATATGCAATTGATATGTGGTGTTGATGAAGCAGGGCGCGGGCCTCTAGCTGGCGCTGTATATGCTGCCGCTGTGATACTTGACCCTAACAAGCCTATTCAAGGTTTGGCAGACTCCAAAAAATTAAGCGAGAAAAAGCGTGATTTATTCGCTATTGAAATCAAACAACACGCGCTGGCTTGGGCGATTGCAAGTTGCAGTGTAGAAGAAATAGACCGCATTAATATATTGCAGGCCAGCTTGCTTGCCATGAAACGCGCGGTTGAGGCCATGCAATTGCAATTTGGCGTGACCCCACATTTGGTGCAGGTGGATGGAAATAAAACACCGCAAATAGACCTGCCGTGTGAAGCGATTATTAAAGGTGACAGTAAAATACAGGCGATTTCTGCCGCGTCAATTTTAGCTAAAACTGCGCGGGATGCAGAGCTGTATGTGCTGGACAAACAATATCCTATGTACGGTTTTGCAAAACACAAAGGCTACCCTACAGCGCTGCACATGGACTTGTTAAAACAATATGGCGTAAGCCCCATACATAGAAAGAGTTATGCTCCAGTGAAGCTTTTGCTAGCTAGCAATTTAGGCCAGCAATAAAAATACCGTCGGTCTTTTATGTAAATCTGGCAACGGGTTTTGTTTCCACTCTTTAATACGCTTAGTCACAATATATTCGTCTGCAAGACTAATGTTGCACGCAATACATAGCCTGGTTTCAGCGTTACAGTTAGCCAAAATATCTTCCAACATGTGCTGGTTACGATAAGGCGTTTCAATAAAAATCTGCGTTTCCTGTAATCGCGAGCGTTTTTCAATTTCTTTCAACTGCGTAATTCGAGAGTTTTTATCAGCCGCAATATAGCCTAAAAATGTGAAGCGCTGACCATTCAAGCCACTCGCCATCAAGCTTAACAATATCGATGACGGCCCAACCAAAGGGGCAACGCGTATGCCTTTTTGATGCGCCAATGCCGCTAGTTTAGCGCCAGGGTCTGCAATGCCTGGACAACCGGCCTCACTCATCAACCCTACATTTTTGCCACTCATCAATGCGTTTAGCAATACGGGTAATTCTTTATCCGTAGTGTGTTCGTTAAGTGTTTTAAGCACAATTTCACGAATCGGTTTTGTATGTTTGATGGTACTTAAAAAGTGGCGCGCAGTTTTTTCATTTTCCACAATAAATTCATCTAGCTGCTGCGTAAGGCTCACTACATCTGGTGGCAACACATTACTGATGTTGTCATCCCCTAATGTGACCGGAATGAAATAGAGCGTTCCTGTTTTTTGCTTTGCCATTAATATTTCACTTGTACGCGATAGGTGAGAGTGGTTTTACCTTCTGCAGGAATTTCAATCTTCCAGCTTGTGGAGTTGCTGCTGGATTTTTGACTTGGATGACTTTCTTTTAACAACTTCCAATCACCTGGGATTGGTTCTTGCACAGTCACAGTCACTGCTTCCTTTTTAGCATTTTTAAGCACAATTTCATATGCGCTTTCAAAAATGCTGTTACCTTTGGCAGGGCGCGGTAAGGTTTTAAAATCCGTCTGTTTTTTGTTGGCAGTCACATCAAATGCGTCGCCTAACTTTAAACGTACGACTTCATTTTTTGGGGTGTGGTCAATATTGTCTTCACCCACAAACTGCGCGTTACCCTTACTGTCTTTCTTATAAACCCGCATAATGCCTTTGGGTAAGGGCATGCCTAATTTTGCAGCTTCTTTGTTATCAAACTCTACAAATACAGCGACTTTCAACTTTTGGCCTAAGTCACCAAAATTAGCACCGTAATAATAATCAGCACCACGCAATATCAGCTCTTTGCGTGCTGGTACATTGGCTGCTGATAATAAAGCGACTTGTTTGGTTTGGTTTTCAAGAATGGTAGTTGCTTGCTCTAAGCTGTAGAGGTGATATTCAAGTAGCGACTCTTCGGCCATGCCAGCACTGTCAGCTGCTAATTCCATGGTTTTACGCACAGCCATTGTGCGCACTTGTTGTTCAGGAACGCGATTGACATCTCCAGCCACTAATTGCAGTTTTGCATCTTGATAGCTGGTGCCACTGGTGTTGGTGAGCGTGACCCAGCCCGATAAATCTATTTTGTCTTCTTTAGCATTAAGTTCGGCTACGTAATCAGCCTTCCAACTCAAGCCACCGGTCAGATAACTTAATTCCAGTAAATGTTCAGCGGCTGTTTTATTGTTAATCTGTGTGACTAGTGTAGGGCTGTCGCGCAGATTGGCTGGCACATCATCATAAACAATACGTCCCGGAATGCCAGTTTCAATACGATTACCTATTTTCAACACCACGCCGTTGTTGGCAGAGAGTACTTGCGCTGATTCTGAAGTTTCGATGCCGTTGCTTGGATTGACCTTAACTACCGTGACACTTTTACCTACATATTTTTCAAGTAGTTTCTGTGGCGTCAGCAGATCAAAATCAAAGTTTTGTTCCAGCGTACTAAAACCCGTTGCATAGTTAAGGCTGCGTAGTAACGCAGTTTCTGGACGAATCTGCGCACTCACGTCACGCAAAGCTAAGGTATTGATGCCACTTGTTAACTTGACCTTACGCTGGTCTTTGATTAAAGCTAAATTATTGTTGTAAATGGTGACTGCGACACTTTTTTGGTCGGCTAGGGTGCTGCGTATTTCAGCTTCCTGCGCATAAACAGCGGCTGAAGAAAAAATGGAAATAACTGCGATTGCAATGCATGAATACTTACTCGACATAACTGACTCCTTTGATATGATGCGATTTAAGCCTGCAACTTTTATATCACCGAAAACCCCTCATTATTTAGCATATTGATTAAGGCAATCAGTGGTAATCCGATTAATGCATTTGGGTCATCGCCAGTCATTTTTTCAATGATGGCGATACCTAGTCCTTCTGACTTGGCGCTTCCAGCGCAATGATACGGCTGTTCTTTACTTAAATAGCTCTCAATTTGTACATCTGTTAGGTTTCTAAATTTAACCAGATACGGTACGACCTCCGCCTGCATGTGCTGTGTTTCAGCATTGTACAAACATAGTGCGCTGTGAAAAATGACTTCTCTGCCGCGCATCAAGCGTAATTGTCTGGTCGCATTTTCATGGGTTAACGGTTTACCTAGCTGTTGGTTGTCAAGTGTGGCTACTTGATCGCAGCCTATTATGAGCGCATCAGCATGTGAAGCAGCGACTTTTTTGGCTTTTGCTTGCGCCAGTCTAAGTGCTGTGTGTTGTGGTAACTCATTAGCTAAGGGCGTTTCATCGACCTCCGGTGAAATGCAGCTAAATGGCAGTTGTAGGCGCGTGAGTAACTCACGGCGGTAGATAGATGACGATGCGAGTATAAGTTTTAAGTTGGACATATCTTAATCAAAGAAAAAAGCCGACACGGTGATTGTCGGCTTTTATATTATCTAATCAATAGCTGGAATACATTAGATAAAGAATATTGCACAAGCAGGAATTATAAAAAGTTATAAAAGTTTATTCTGGTTGAATTTCAAGTAATGCCTCATCAGGGGTCACTGCATCACCTTTAGTGACATTAACCGCAACGACAATGCCGCTAGTCGCTGCCTGAATTTCATTCTCCATTTTCATGGCTTCAATCACTAACACACCATCGCCGGCACTCACTTTGTCACCTACATTCACCTTGACAGCTACGATAGTACCCGGCATTGATGTAGTGACATGACCTGCATGAGTAGGGCGCGGGCGACCGCTGGCAGTGTTGCTAGCTACTTTCTTTTTGCCGCCAGTGCTAGTTCCAGTGCCAGAAACTTCAATCTCGCTTAAAGTTTCAACGATCACTTCTTCTGCAATGCCATCAATAGTTACATAGTAGGGGCGCTGCTCTTCGCCTGCGTGGCCGCTACCTGTTAGGTTAATGTGGAACGTTTCGCCGTGTAAGGTTACTTTAAACTCATTAGGTGCAAATCTAGGCGCGCCTGATTGCACAGTAGCTTTATCTAGCAATGGTTCAGCGCTTGCTGAACCTGCATTGCGCTCTTGTAGGTAAGTTTTACCGATATCCGGGAACATTGCATAAGTCAGCACATCTTCTTCTGACTTGGCAAATAGCTCAGCCTCACTCACTAATTTAGCCATTTCCGGTGCCAGTAAATCTGCTGGGCGGCAAGTAATCACTTCACTATCACCCACAGCTTTTTGCTTAATGGTGTCATTTACCGCTGCTGGTGCTTTGCCATAGTGACCAAGGAAATAGTTTTTGACTTCATTGGTAATGGATTTGTAGCGGTCACCAGTCATTACATTCAGCACCGCTTGTGTGCCGACGATTTGTGAAGTTGGTGTGACCAATGGCGGAAAGCCCAAGTCTTCGCGCACGCGCGGGATTTCAAGCAATACTTCATCCATGCGATTCAGTGCGCCTTGTTCTTTCAATTGGTTTGAAAGATTAGAAATCATGCCGCCCGGTACTTGGTTCACTAATACACGTGTATCTACGCCAGTGAAATCACTTTCAAACTGCCAGTATTTTTTACGCACATCACGGAAGTAAGCGGTAATTTCTTGTAGTGCAGCTAAGTCTAAGCCGGTGTCGTACTCGGTACCTTTCAATGCAGCTACAAAGCTCTCTGTAGAGGTGTGACTTGCACCTTCACCAAATGAAGAGTTACAGGTATCAATGATAGCAGCGCCAGCCTCTACACCTTTTAACAAACACATTGCAGATAAACCTGAAGTGGCATGACTGTGCAAGTGAATAGGCAAGTTGACCGCAGCGCGTAGCGACTTTACTAATTCGCTAGTTGCTTGTGGGGTTAGCAAACCAGCCATATCTTTAATCGCGATAGTGTCAGAACCCAT
>NCHI01000077.1 GCA_002281815.1 Methylotenera sp. 24-45-7 | reverse complement strand
TAGCTTTACAGAAACCTACGCCGCTGTGAAATTGTTTATCGACAACCCGCGCTGGCAAGGCGTGCCGTTTTATGTACGCACCGCAAAACGTATGCATGAAGGCAATACTGCCATTTCTATTCGCTTTAAAAAAGCTCCAGTGGAATTAGTAGCAGGCCAACATCAGAACTGGTTGACTATTAACATTCAGCCACGCGAATGCATTAAGATGGAAATCGAATCTAAAATCCCAGGCTTGGATATTGCAACGCGTACCTTAAGCATTGATGCACCGCAACGCCAGCAAGGGGATGAAACTATCGATTCATACGAGACCTTGATGCTAAACCTGATGGAAGGCGACCCTTCACAATACCTGCACATCAGTGAAGTTGAAGCGCAATGGCGCTTGGTTGACCCAATTGTAAAAGCTTGGGCTGAAGACAAAACACCGCTGCATCAATATACCGCTGGCAACCGCGACCCGAAAGAATCCAGCGTGATTTTTGAATCACAAGACCAGTTCTGGCGTTACAGCATTGAATTGGGTGGCGACAAGCACTAATTTCTGACCGTTGCCGTTTTTAAAAAACCTCGCCGCTACTCAAAGCCGTGAGGTTTTTTTTCAACTAAAAATTGATATTTTTTCCGCATAAATACTTAGTTAGGCTTTATAATTCGATTCACTTTTAACACTGTAAATACCAATACTTATGAGCATTAAATCTGACAAATGGATACGCCGCATGGCAGAACAAAACGGCATGATTGAGCCGTTTGAGCCTAATCAAGTCAAAATGTCACCAGATGGCCAGCGTATGGTGTCTTACGGCACTTCGAGCTATGGTTATGACATTCGCTGCTCTAGAGAATTTAAGTTATTTACTAACCTTAACAGCACCATTGTTGACCCCAAGAACTTTGACCCGAATTCATTTGTAGAAGTAAATGCAGATTACTGCATCATTCCGCCAAATTCGTTTGCATTGGCGCGCACCGTTGAATATTTCCGTATTCCACGCAATGTGTTGACCATCTGTTTGGGTAAATCAACCTATGCACGTTGCGGCATTATTGTGAACGTAACCCCGTTTGAACCGGAATGGGAAGGCTATGTCACGCTGGAATTCAGCAATACTACCCCGCTGCCGGCAAAAATCTACGCCAATGAAGGCTGTGCGCAAGTACTGTTCTTTGAAGCAGATGAAGATGATGTTTGCGAAACTAGTTATAAAGACCGTGGCGGTAAATACCAAGGGCAAGTTGGCGTGACGTTGCCAAAGATTTAACACTCACGTCATTCTGGCGAAGGCCAGAATCCAGACAAGGTAAAACATGATTCCTTGTGTTTATATGATGACAAATCAACGAAACGGCACACTTTATATTGATGTGACTTCTGATTTAATAAAACGTGTATGGCAGCATAAAAACAAAATTGCTGATGGCTTTACAAAAAAATATCATTTGCACTCACTAGTTTTGTATGAACCTCATGAAACAATGGAATCAGCGATCACAAGAGAAAAAGCACTTAAATTCTGGCAGCGAGTTTGGAAAGTTCGGCTCATTGAACAGCTAAATCCAAATTGGCGCGATTTATATTTTGAATTGCTTGGTCTGGATTCTGGCCTTCGCCAGAATGACGATTAAGTAATTTTACACAAAGGTAATCCATGAAATTTCGTTTCCCTGTCGTTATCATCGACGAAGACTTTCGCTCTGAAAACTCATCAGGTTTGGGCATCCGCGTGCTTGCAAAAGCCATCGAAGAAGAAGGTACCGAGGTATTGGGCGTCACCAGCTATGGTGACCTAACCTCGTTTGCACAACAGCAAAGCCGCGCTTCAGCCTTCATTCTTTCAATCGACGATGAAGAGTTCATTGAAGAAAAACCGGAAGCCATTGAGCAGCTGCGTAATTTTGTGCAGGAAATTCGTCATCGCAATGAAGAAATTCCAATCTTCTTACATGGTGAAACCCGCACTTCACGCCACATTCCGAATGATGTGCTGCGTGAACTGCACGGTTTTATACACATGAATGAAGATACGCCAGAGTTTGTAGCGCGCCTGATTATCCGCGAAGCAAAAGCTTATTTAGATAGCCTGCCGCCGCCATTTTTTAAAGCGCTGACACACTACGCAGCTGACGGCTCTTATTCATGGCACTGCCCAGGACACTCGGGTGGTGTGGCATTTTTAAAATCACCAGTGGGTCAGATGTTCCACCAGTTTTTTGGTGAAAACATGCTGCGTGCCGACGTATGTAATGCAGTAGACGAGTTGGGGCAGCTACTCGACCACACAGGTCCAATTGCGGCCTCGGAGCGCAACGCAGCCCGCATTTACAATTGCGACCACTTATATTTTGTGACCAACGGCACTTCGACTTCTAATAAAATTGTTTGGAACAGCACAGTAGCTCCGGGTGATGTGGTTGTGGTTGACCGTAACTGCCATAAATCTGTGTTGCATTCCATAATCATGACTGGCGCCATTCCGGTGTTTCTGATGCCAACACGTAACCATTTCGGCATTATTGGCCCGATTCCAAAAAGCGAATTTGAGTGGGAAAACATCAAGAAAAAAATCGAACGCAACCCGTTTGCCACCGATAAAAACGCAAAACCACGCGTACTGACGATTACACAATCAACTTACGATGGCGTGCTGTACAACGTAGAAGAAATTAAAGAGATGTTAGATGGCAAGATTGATACCTTGCATTTCGATGAAGCTTGGCTCCCACATGCAACTTTCCACGACTTCTACGGTGACTACCATGCCATTGGTGCGGACCGTCCGCGCTGTAAAGAGAGCATGATATTTTCTACTCAGTCTACCCATAAGTTATTGGCAGGCTTAAGCCAAGCTTCGCAGATTTTAGTGCAAAACGCGCAAGACATTGAACTTGACCGTGATGTGTTCAACGAAGCTTATCTCATGCACACCTCTACCAGCCCGCAATATTCGATTATTGCCAGCTGCGACGTGGCAGCCGCGATGATGGAGGCGCCGGGGGGCACTGCACTGGTTGAAGAATCAATTATGGAAGCCTTGGATTTCCGTCGCGCCATGCGCAAAGTAGATGAAGAATGGGGTACCGACTGGTGGTTCAAAGTTTGGGGTCCAAACGACTTGTCAGAAGAAGGCATTGAAGAGCGCGAAGCTTGGATGCTCAAAGCGAATGAATCTTGGCATGGCTTTGGCAACTTGTCATCTGGCTTCAATATGCTCGATCCAATCAAGGCCACGATTATCACACCGGGCTTGGATATTCACGGTGACTTCTCTGATGAGTTTGGTATTCCAGCTGCGATTGTGACCAAATATCTGGCCGAGCATGGCGTGATTGTTGAAAAAACTGGTTTGTATTCATTCTTTATCATGTTCACCATCGGCATCACCAAAGGCCGCTGGAACACCATGGTAGCTGCCTTGCAACAGTTTAAAGATGATTACGACAAGAATCAGCCGTTATGGAAAGTGTTGCCTGAGTTCGTACAGAAACAGCCGCGTTACGAGCGCATGGGCCTGCGAGATTTATGTGCGCAAATTCATGGCGTTTACAAAGCTAATGATGTGGCGCGTTTAACCACCGAGATGTATCTGTCAGACATGGTGCCTGCGATGAAGCCAACCGATGCGTTTGCAAAAATGGCGCACCGTAAAATTGACCGTGTAGCGATTGACGAGTTGGAAGGCCGCATCACCGCGGTTCTGTTAACGCCTTATCCACCGGGGATTCCATTGCTGATTCCAGGTGAGCGTTTCAATAAAATTATCGTCAATTACCTAAAATTTGCGCGTGAGTTTAATGAACGCTTCCCGGGTTTTGAAACCGATGTGCATGGTTTGGTGAAACAAGTGGAAGATGGCAAAGCGATTTATTACGTGGATTGCGTAGAACTGTAATCAGTTGCAATCGCTTACCGCAACCACAACAAATCAAAGCAATACGTTACTTATGAGTTCGCTCGTAAGTAACGTAGCTAAACTTCAGACCTTTTTCAGAAACATGCGCCTCACGCGCTGTTTCTCGCCATTGCTCTATTAGTAGCTGCGGAAAATGCGCATCGCCTACTACAGCCAAATCAATCTCAGTAATATAAAGCTTGTCTGCAAGCCCTAGGCCTGCTTGATAAAGCTCCGCCCCACCGATTAAAAAAACCTCATCGTCGTTATGGCACAGCGCTATTGCCTGCTCTAATGAGTTTGCAATCAATGCACCCTCGATTTGATAATCACGGTTACGCGTCACAATCACCATAGTACGCCCCGGCAACAAGCGCCCCAGCGAATCATAAGTCTTACGCCCCATGATGATGTGATGCCCCATGGTCAGCGCTCTAAAACGCTTTAAATCTTCAGGCAAGTGCCATGGTAGCGTGTTGTCTACACCAATCACACCCTCTTTAGCGATTGCAACAATGACTGAAAGCTTAGCCATGGTTTAGACCGCCACAGTAGCTTTAATGGCAGGATAGGGATCGTAATTTTCGAGTGTAAAGTCTTCAAATTTAAAGCTGAAAATGTCTTTTACATCTGGATTAATACGCATGTTTGGCAAGGCACGCGGTGTACGGCTTAGCTGCTCAGCCACCTGTTCCATATGGTTTGAATAGATATGCGCATCACCTAATGTATGCACAAAATCACCCAATTTCAAGTTGCACACTTGCGCCACCATCATGGTCAGCAATGCGTAAGAAGCGATATTAAACGGCACGCCTAAGAATATATCCGCACTGCGCTGATAAAGCTGGCAGCTCAATTTTCCATCTGCAACATAAAACTGGAAAAACGCGTGGCAAGGTGGCAGCTTCATTTTATCCACATCGGCTACGTTCCAAGCTGAAACGATTAAGCGGCGAGAATCAGGGTTGTTTTTAATGGATTCCACCACCTGTGCAATCTGGTCGATATGTGTACCGTCAGGCTTAGGCCAGTTGCGCCACTGGTAGCCATACACTGGGCCTAAATTGCCATTCTCATCCGCCCACTCATCCCATATGCGCACATTGTTCTGTTTGAGATAAGCGATATTGGTACTACCTTGCAAAAACCATAGCAACTCATGAATGATTGATTTTAGATGGACAGTTTTAGTAGTTAGCAGCGGGAAACCCTCTGCTAAATTAAAACGCATCTGATACCCAAATACCGAAGTGGTGCCGGTACCAGTACGATCTTCTTTCTTGTTACCGTGCGTTAAAACATGATTGAGAAGGTCGTGGTACTGTTTCATAGCGCTCTAGTCACCTTTTGCGGATTTAAGTATTTTGTACAATAAAGTCTTTAATCGCGGTAGCGTTTGCATCCATTACCGTGAATTTTTGTGGCAGATTTTCAATACCGTCTAAAGCTGCTGGGCGTTCTGGCACTTGACCCAAAGCTTCTACTAACGCCTCTTCAAACTTGGCTGCTAGTGCTGTTTCTAATACAACCATTGGGGTTTGTTTATTAAAGTACTGCAAAGCGACTTTTACGCCATCAGCGGTATGTGTATCAATCACCACATCATATTTCTGTTTGGTTTCGCGGATGGTCTGCATGCGGCTTGCATGATTGCTGCTGCCGGACACAAAACCATAGTCTGCAATTTTGGCAAAATAGCCATCAACATTTAAATCAAAACTGCCGCCGTTATCCACTTTGTTCCACAGCGCTCGGGTTTTGTCACTGTCACGGCCAACCAAATCAAACACAAAGCGCTCAAAGTTTGAAGCTTTGCTAATATCCATCGATGGACTTGAAGTATGGTAAGTGTTGGCTGAACCACGTGGACTATAAATGCCGGTTTTGAAAAACTCATCCAGCACATCGTTTTCATTGGTCGCTACAATCAGTTTATCAATCGGCAAACCCATCATGCGCGCAATGTGACCAGCACACACATTACCAAAGTTGCCTGAAGGCACTGAAAAACTGACTTGTTGTGTGTTGTTCTGCGTTACCGCAAAATAGCCTTTAAAGTAGTACACCACTTGCGCAACGATACGACCCCAGTTGATAGAGTTCACAGCACCAATTTTGTATTGCGCTTTGAATGCTGCATCATTAGAAACAGCCTTCACCATATCCTGACAGTCGTCAAACACACCATTTACAGCGATGTTGTAGATATTTTCATCTTGCAAACTGAACATCTGCGCGGTTTGAAAACGGCTCATTTTTTTGTGCGGTGACAGCATAAACACACGTATGCCTTTTTTGCCGCGCATCGCGTACTCTGCTGCTGAACCTGTGTCGCCTGATGTCGCACCCAGAATATTGGTGGTCTTGCCTTCTTTAGTCAGCACATACTCAAACAGATTACCCAACAACTGCATTGCCATGTCTTTAAACGCGAGCGTAGGGCCGTTAGAAAGGCTCAACAGATAAAGATTATCTTCCAGCTTTAATGTTGGCGTAATGTCCGCAGCATTCTGACCTTTACGCGTGTAAGCATATACATCTGCGCGGTAAGTTTTATCAATAATAGCTTTTAAGTCAGCGGCAGGAATGTCATCCACAAATCGCGACAGAACCGCGAAAGCCAAATCCGCATAAGATAAATCGCGCATCGCAGTTAAATCTGCATCGGTAAATTGCGGATAAGTTTCCGGCAAATACAAGCCGCCATCGGGCGCTAAACCGCCTAACAGAATTTGACTAAAACTTTGCGCAGGAGATTGCCCGCGGGTACTGATATATTTCATACTCATCTCTAAATTTTCTATTTATTTTGTCATACCGACGAAAATCGGCACCTAGCGTCTTAAATTCAAAGCCACTGGATTCCGACTTTCGTCGGAATGACGATATTTATTTATCAAATAATAGTGCTGTAAAGGTCATTCCAGTATGGATTAGTTTTTTCAATCAAGTCTAATTTCCATTGACGTTTCCATTCTTTAATCTGCTTTTCGCGCACTATTGCAGATTCCATACTTTCATGTATCTCATACCAAACCAGCGCATGCGCTTGATACTTTTTTGAAAAGCCATCTACCAAGTCATTCTTATGCTGCCAAACACGCTGTATCAAGTTAGAAGTAACACCGGTATACAAAGTGCCGTTGCGACGGCTGGTTAAAATGTACACACAAGGCTGCATATCATCACCAACACTCCCATCAACCTATCTCGTCATTCCGACGTAAGTCGGAATCCAGTGTCGTGGATTCAAAGTCACTAGATACCGACTTTCGTCGGTATGACGGCTACTCAGTTACTTCGCCAATTCTTCCATGCGAATGCGCACCACTTTGCCATTAATAGCTGATAGTGATTCAATCGCTGCAATTGCGGCATTCATATTTTTCTCAACAGTAATATGCGTGAGAATAACAATATCGGCTTCGGTTTCGTTCTCGTCTGGTTCTTTTTGCAGCATGGCATCAATTGATATATCGCGGTCACCTAAAATTTTGGTGACATCAGCCAACACGCCAGGTTTGTCACTAGCACGCAAACGCAGATAATAAGCACTTTGTACTTCATCAATTGGCAATATGGCTAAGTCTTGCACTTGCTCAGGTTGGAACGCTAAGTATGGTACGCGTTGCGCACTATTCGCATCCATTAAACGCGCCACATCGATCAAATCTGCCACTACAGCACTTGCCGTTGGCTCGGAGCCAGCACCCGCACCATAATAAAGTGTAGGGCCGACGGCGTCGCCCTTCACTACTACTGCGTTCATCGCGCCATTCACATTAGCGACTAAACGCTTCTCTGGAATCAAAGTTGGATGCACACGAAGCTCAACACCGCTAGCAGTGCGCTTGGTGATACCCAGTAACTTCACGCGATAGCCTAGCTCTTCTGCATATTTAATATCCACCTGTTGCAGCTTGGTAATACCTTCGGTGTAAGCCTGCTCAAACTTCATCGGCATGCCGAATGCAATGGCCGACATGATGGTGAGTTTGTGTGCCGCATCAATGCCTTCCACGTCAAACGTTGGGTCAGCTTCTGCATAACCTAAACGCTGCGCCTCGCCTAACACGTCAGAAAAGTTAAGGCCTTTTTCACGCATTTCAGTCAGAATAAAATTGGTGGTGCCATTAATAATGCCAGCGACCCATTCAATTTTGTTGGCCGCCAAACCTTCAC
>NCHI01000076.1 GCA_002281815.1 Methylotenera sp. 24-45-7 | reverse complement strand
GTTACGGCAAGCTGTCTGGTAAGTCATTAGAAGATTTGCGCGCTGGAGAGCGTGTTGAAGTCGATAGCTTTAAGCGTGACCCTATGGATTTTGTGTTGTGGAAAGCAGCCAAGCCGGGTGAGCCAAGCTGGGATTCGCCATGGGGGAAAGGTCGCCCAGGCTGGCATATTGAGTGCTCTGCAATGAGCGCACATCATTTAGGCCAACATTTTGATATCCATGGTGGCGGACAAGATTTACAGTTTCCGCATCACGAAAATGAAATCGCACAATCTGAAGCGGCACACAGCCATGATGGCAAGCCTTGTCAAATGGTCAACTACTGGATGCATAACGGTTTTGTGCGGGTGGATGATGAAAAAATGTCCAAGTCATTGGGTAACTTTTTCACGATTCGTACCGTGCTGGAAAAATATGACGCAGAAGTGGTGCGTTTTTTCATTTTGCGTGCGCATTACCGTAGCCCGCTAAATTATTCTGATCAACACTTGGATGATGCTAAATCAGCATTAACTAGGCTGTATACAGCATTACGCGGCGCTAACGCTGAAGTGGCTACAATTGATTGGCAGCAGCCACAAGCTGCACGTTTTAAATTAGCCATGGATGACGATTTCAACACCCCGGAAGCAATTGCAGTGTTGTTTGACTTGGCCAATGAAGCGAATAAAACCAAAGACGCTTCCACCACGAATTTACTCAAAAGTTTAAGTGGCGTACTTGGCTTGTTGCAAAGAAACCCAGATGAATTTTTGCAGGGTGAAGTTTCTCAAGCCTTAGATGTAGAAGCTTTAATTCAGGCACGCTTAGCCGCCAAGAAAAATAAAAACTTCGCCGAAGCCGATGTGATAAGAAAACAGCTTTCTGACGCAGGCATCATATTAGAAGATACGCCGCAGGGCACCACTTGGCGTCGCGCTTAAATAAACTATCAGCAATAAAGTTAAGGAAACCAATATGCCAGTAAAACTTACCGCTCCTGCAGCCAATGCGTTGTTACCAGTGCCAGGTGTGCAGCTAGGCTTCGCCCAAGCCCATGTGCGCAAACCTAACCGTAAAGATGTCTTGGTCATCACTTTACCAGTGGGCGCGCGCGTTGCTGGCGTGTTTACTCAAAATCGTTTTTGTGCGGCGCCTGTGGTGCTGTGTAAAACGTTTTTGGCAGAAAATGCTGGCATACGCGCACTGCTGGTGAATACGGGTTGTGCTAACGCGGGCACTGGTGAACTAGGGCTGAACTTGGCGCAGCAAACTTGTGATGCGCTGGCAAGCTTACTTAATATTCGAGCGAATCAAGTGTTGCCGTTTTCAACTGGAGTGATTTTAGAGCCTTTGCCTGCCGATAAAGTAATCGCTGGTTTGCCTGCTGCGATTGCTAATCTGCAAGAAGATAATTGGCTTAATGCGGCCGAGGCGATTATGACCACAGATATTGTGGCTAAAGGTACTTCGCGCCAAATTTTATTGGATGGTAAAACTGTGACTATTACCGGTATCAGTAAAGGTTCTGGCATGATTCATCCGAATATGGCGACTATGCTGGGCTATATCGCCACAGATGCCGCGGTGAGCCAATCTGCGCTGGAGAATATTATTCACTTCGCGGTGAACAAATCATTTAACTGCATCACAGTGGATGGTGACACTTCAACCAATGACAGCCTGATTGTCATGGCCACCAATTTGGCAGGTAATGCAGAGCTGTGTGAAGGCTGCCCTGAATTTGCCTTGCTGCGCGAGGCAATTACTGATGTGGCAATAGAGCTAGCGCAAGCGATTGTTCGTGATGGCGAAGGTGCCACTAAGTTTATGACGGTTACGGTTGAGGGCGGCAAGTCTGAACAGGAGTGCCGTAAAGTGGCTTATGCGATTGCGCATTCACCCCTGATTAAAACAGCGTTTTTTGCCTCTGACCCTAATTTAGGACGTATCTTGGCTGCCATCGGCTACGCGGGTATTGACGACTTGGACGTCAATACGCTGCAACTTTATTTGGGCGATATCTTGGTTGCTGAAAATGGTGGCCGAGCAGCGTCTTATTTAGAAGAGCAGGGTGCTGCGGTGATGCAGGAATCAGATATTCTAGTGCGCGTGGTGTTGAACCGAGGTAGTGAGAACATCACGATTTGGACCTGTGATTTTTCATACGATTACGTCAAAATTAACGCTGATTACCGTTCGTAGTTGATTGCTGATTCATTGATGAGTGAAATTACGCATGCAGCTGTAGGCATTATTCAGCGCGACGATGGTTGGGTGTTGCTAGGACAACGCCCAGTTGGTAAGCCATGGTCTGGCTACTGGGAGTTTCCCGGAGGTAAAGTTGAAGAGGATGAGGCGCCTGCGCATGCGCTCGTGCGTGAGCTGCAAGAAGAGCTAGGTATCACAGCCACCCATTTTTATCCATGGATAGTACGCAGCTACAATTACCCTGCAAAATATCATGCGGACGGCAGCCTTGATAGTGCAGCCAAAACCGTCAAACTACATTTTTTTGTAGTGGTGGAATGGCATGGAGAACCAAAAAGTCTAGAGCAGCAACAACTAAGCTGGCAAAATCCTGCGCAGCTTGAAGTTGGCCCTATGCTGCCAGCTAATGCCCCCATACTTGCCGCTTTGAATTTGCCTCAATTTTATGCCATTACTAATTTGCAGGAGCTGGGTGAAGAGGTGTTTTTTAAGTGTTTGCAGCAAGCACTGAACAAAGGTCTAAAGTTGATACAGGTGCGTGAAAAACATTTGTCAGCGCAGGATTTGTATGCATTTGCAATCAAACTTTCACGCATGGCCGCACTTTATGGCGCTAAGGTTGTGATTAACTCTGACGCATCTTTGGCAAAACAGCTTGGTGCGGCAGGGGTGCATTTTACAGCGGCACAGCTTATGAATTTAACAGCTAAACCTGAAAACCTACTGTGTGGCGCTGCCTGCCATAACAATGCTGAGCTTGAAAAAGCAGTAGCATTGGGTTTGGATTATGTGACATTGTCACCAATAAGTCCGACTCGCAGCCATCCTGAGGCTGAGACATTGGGTTGGGTTAAATTTTCGGAACTATTAAGCGACTACCCGATTCCGGTATACGCTTTAGGCGGCATGCAGATGGATGATTTAGATACCGCTAGGCAACATGGTGCGCATGGCTTAGCTATGCAGCGCGCAGTGTGGAGTGCTAATCAAACGCTTTAATGGTGATGGTTATGATGGTGTGATTCATCGCTGTCGCTCGCTTTCACCAATACCTTCAATTTTTGCTTAGATTCCGTAGTGCCGGTTTTAAACGTTAGTTCAATATTGACGTATTGGCCAGCCACTAGTGGTTTTTTTAAGTCGAACAACATTAAATGAAAACCACCCGGCGCAAGCTTGTAAGGTTTATTCGCGCTTAGTTTAATTGCATCCAGCATGCGCATTTTCATCACGCCATCTTGCATATGCATGCTATGAATCTCTACGCTTTTAGTGACATCACTTTCTGCGCGCACCAGCACTGTATCTTGCTTGCTGGTTAGGGTCATATAAGCAGCCCCTACCTCTTGTCCTGGTAAAGTGCTGCGCACCCAAGCGTTATCGATGTTTACAGCTTCAGCTGCGTTGAGCAAATGGTTGAAACTGAGCAGACTCAACACGAGCATGCTGCGCAATAAATTGATCAATGAATATGAGTGATGCATAAGCGTTCTTTCAATACATGGCTGAGCATTTATATTGCTGCGTAGGCCTATTGTTGTGTTGGCAAGTTATCTTCCAGATCGTCGACATTCATTTCAACCGGAATGGCATATTGCTCGCTCGCCCATAACCCTAAATCAATGAGCTTGCAGCGTTTGCTGCAAAAAGGTCTGTAGGCATTGTCTAGCGAGTATTCGGTGAGCTGCTTGCAAGTCGGGCATGCAATTAATCTTTTTTTAATGCTGGTCATTACTTCTGTCATTCGCGTGCTAAAAGAGGTTGGGGCTGAATTCTAAATGGAGTAAATTTTAAACGCTTGTTAAAGATTGCAGAGCGTGAGCGAAAACGGTACATCTTCTTCAAATTTTTGTGGTTTTTGCGTACAGTCCAAAGTGTTGAATCGAATATTGATGGCGTATTTATTGGCGCTGACTTCAGGGAAACATTTTAGATCGTCGGACATTTCAATCTTTAGCATTTGCGCAGGCTTGGCGCCACCTAACATTTGCTGGTAAGCACCACCGATGGCAACGATTTTGCCGGTTGCGCCGCTACCACGTAAGATACGCAAAATGATAATAATCGCTTGCTGCATGGGAATGAGTGGTTCTAACCATGTATTAAAATCACGCATGCGGCGTTCTTCACCTAGCCCCAGCCAGTAATGGTAAGACGGCACATCAAATTCACAAACGCCGCCAGGTATGCCAGCGCGTTGTTTGATGCTCATCAACCATTCATTCGCACGCAGCGTTTGGCCTAGTTTTGTGGTTTCTGAGCGTAGTCCATTAGAGGCTTTATCAATGTCATTTAGCGTTTCTTGTAACGCATCTGCTGAAATTGCTGGGTTACCCACTAAAGAGCGTAAGGTATTTTTTTGGCGATCAAGTTCTTGCAGTAGATCTAATTTAAGTTCAGCACGGTCTACTACGTCTAATATTTGTAACAAAGTAAGCAAGGCGCAGTGATGATGGTACTCGTGCCCTGCTGCAACGTTATGCAGAACTTTGGCAAACAAATCTTCCACACGCAGCAGTGTGCGTATGCGTTCATTGAATGGGTAATCGTAACTAGGCATTATTCATAACGTTATTGTTATCAAGATACTTTTAAATGTAAGCAATATTGCTGAAGCTTGTAAAGTTGAATTGAATTATTAAATTTATTTGCTAACTATGCAAGTTTTAATGAGTTTTTTATGCAATTCGTTCACCTGCGCAATGAGATTTTCTAGCGAGCCATTGTTTTCTATCACTTCGTCAGCAAGTCTTAATCGGTTTGCTCTTGTGGTCTGTGCCGCCATCATGGCTAACACTTCTTTTTCAGTGAGCTGGCTACGAGTCATCGCGCGTTGCACTTGTAGTTGCTCATCACAATCAACCACAATCGCTTTGTTGACGAGGTGTTGATAGCGATTGTTTTCGAATAATAAGGGAATTACTAGCAGTTGATAGGTCGGTTTTAACATTTGCTCGTTTAATTCGAGCTGCTGCAAGGCTTGATCGTGGATTGCCGGGTGTATTAACTGCTCTAATTTAATACGTTGCTCAGGGTTTTCTAGTATGTGTGCACGCAGTTTTGCACGGTTCAGGCTGTTGTCCGCATTGAAAACTTGTTGCCCAAACGTTTGTTCAATATTCTTTAATAGCGGGCTGCCAGTTGCTGTGAGTTGATGCGCAATCTGATCAACATCTACAACCGGTACCCCTAGATTTGCAAATTGTTTTGCAGCTTCACTTTTGCCAGAGCCAATTCCGCCTGTGAGTGCAACAATATACATCCGTCAGCCTAAGGTAAGTAAAGCTGTGCGAGTTGTTGACCGTAAAACAAGGCTGCAATGCCGCCAATGGCCAAAAACGGCCCAAATGGCATGGGTGTGTCTTTGTTACGTTTAGTCAGAACAATAAGCGCAATGCCAATAACTGCGCCTAGGGTGGATGCTAGTAAAATAACTGCTGGCAATAATTGCCAACCAAACCAAGCGCCGATAGCAGCGAGTAGTTTGAAGTCGCCATAACCCATGCCTTCCTTGCCGCGCACTAGTTTAAACAGCCAAAATACCGACCACAACACTAAGTAGCCAGCCATTGCACCAATAACCGCAGACTTTAAATCAGTGAACCCATAGTTAACATTAAACAACAAGCCTAGCCATAATAGCGGCAGGGTAATGTCATCTGGTAACAACTGCGTATCAAAGTCGATAAAAGTCAGTGCAATGAGCGCAAAAGTAAATATCGCTGCAAATAACATGGTGTAGCTGTAACCGAATTTCCAGCTGACTAAACCTACTAGGCCGGCAGTGAGCAGCTCTACTAAAGGGTAGCGTGGGCTAATAGGCGCTTTGCAGGCGCTACAGCGGCCTTTTAAAAACAGATAGCTAATGACTGGAATGTTTTCGTAAGCGCTGATTTTATGTGCGCAATGCGGACATACCGAGCGGGGTTTGGCTAATGTGAATGTTGTGGTGTGTGGAATTTCTTTGCCTTGGAGTTCCAAGCAGTTGTGATGCCACTCTTGCTCCATCATTTTAGGCAGACGGTAAATGACTACATTTAAAAAACTACCTATCATTAAGCCAAATATGACAGAAACGCTGATGAATAAAGTTTGGTTTTGCTGTAGTAGGCTAGATAATTCAATGAGTCCGGTGGTCATAACAGTCCTTTATAGATTTTGCTAGACTATAGCGTGCTACAAAAGCGCTGTAAACTTTATCTGGCGGCTTATCGTTAATTAAAAAATTAGTATTGAAAATGGTGTTGGGTCTGTGCATGTTAGATGCCATCTTTAGATGCATGGACTTGAAAATTCAATTGGCTACCACAATCATACAAATGTATTCACGATTATAATAAGTACATCAAGCAATAAGGAATTAAGCATGACAGATATAAATAATCAACATAACGCAATTGAGTTGTTAAACGCAGAGTTCGCACATCCCGAGTGGGATGAGCCTATCATTTGTCGCGTTGAGGTTGATTTGCCTAGTTGGCTATCGCAGTTGGCTGGTGGTAAAGCGTGGGAAGTCTATGCCGAAGACGAAGAAGAAAGCTGCATCAGTTTTGCGATGCGTGAGGTTTCTGCGAAGCAACCTAAGCTTGCAGAGGTAACGCTCTATCACAACGGATACGCCGTGGTTGATGTTGAGGGTACGGCTTTGTTTGATGGTTCGTTAACTGCAGGTACAAGTAATTGTGCGCATCTGACTTACTACCATGCGGATACTGGCGAGAAAATTACCCTGAATTAATTTTAAACCTGCTTACGCGTAGTTAAATAGTTTTAAAAGCTACGCGTCACTGCAAACTCTGCCAATGCCAACATGGCGCGTTTGAACTCTGAGTCCGGAAAGTGCGCAATCGCTAGACGACACTTTTCTGACTCTATCTCAGCGAGTTTTTTGACATGAGTTAAAGCGCCTGATTGGTTCACTGCATCAATCACCAGTGGTAAATGTTCTATACCGCCATGTTCTATAGCATGTCTGATTTTCTCACTTAATGTGGGCTGACTATTTCTCATCGCAAAAAGTATCGGTAGGGTGGGCTTGCCCTCTGCTAGATCATCACCAAGATTCTTGCCTATTTCATCACTGTTGCCACTTAAATCGAGAATATCATCCACTAGCTGAAAAGCCGTGCCCAGATGCATGCCATAAAGACTAAGTGCTATTTCGTCATTTGCACTGGCGTTGCTGACAATTGCACCTAACTGAGAGGCGGCCTCAAATAGTTTGGCGGTTTTATAGTGAATGACTTTTAGGTAGTCTTCATCCGTAATGTCTGCATTATTAATGTTAAGCAATTGTAGAACTTCACCTTCAGCAATAATGTTGGTGGCGTTACTTAGCACTTCCATGACGCGCATGTTTTGTATACGAACCATCATTTGAAAAGTACGTGAGTACACAAAATCACCTACTAATACACTGGCAGCATTTCCAAATAAAGCATTGGCAGTACTTTTCCCGCGCCGTTTTGAGGATTCGTCTACTACATCATCATGCAGCAATGTAGAAGTGTGGATGAGTTCCACAATCGCAGCGAGTTGATGATGCGTGGCATTGAGGCTGCCAAATAAACCGCCAGACAACAACACTAATATTGGGCGTAATCTTTTGCCGCCACTACTGATAATGTATTCTGCTACCTGATTTACGAGGCTAACTTCAGAGTGTAAAGATTGCCGAATCACGTTATCTACGGAGTGCAAATCATCACTGATGCAAGAATGAATAATACGAAGTGCCACGTTAGACTAGCCTACAAAAAATAAGCAATTATTTTATCACAGCAAGCTTAAGCGCTTTATTAAAAGAGCTAGGCTAGAGTGCCCTATAAGTGAGATAATGCAACATTAGTGGCAAGGCACCAATTATTTTTATTTATGCATAAGATTATGGTTTGCTTTGCTAGATATTTTGCGTATAATGCGCGATTCTTTTGAAGTATGA
>NCHI01000075.1 GCA_002281815.1 Methylotenera sp. 24-45-7 | reverse complement strand
ACTGTCGTGGGTTCACGCCCACCGTGAGTTCGAGTCTCACCTCTTCCGCCAGAACACTAGTAAAATAGCCCCTCTCAAGGGGCTTTTGATTTTTAACTATCCAAAAAACTATCATTGGCAATATTGGTTATCACTGGTTTAACCAATAGTTTTAATCCGTTGCATAGTATTTCTTTGGCGCAAGCATCCATATCGCACAGCATCCGCTGCATGGTCTGCCCCTGAGCTATCCACATCCTCCACGCGCTTAATATCGCGGCCTAAGTAGGGTACAGTCTCCCAAAAGTATGTGCAGCCCCTAGAGATATATAAGCCGGGCATATCAGGTTTGCCAGCATCAGATAAGAGCCTTCGCATAATATTCCAGCCTGTTAAACGGTCAGCTTTCTTAGCAGGCATAAACCTTACACCGCAGCGCATAAACTCAGTAGCTATAGAGCCAGCGCCATGCCCAGTTTTAGCGAAAATAGCATCATCGGCTACGCCCTCAGGTCTAACTTTCCACTGTTTACACATGGCTAGTATCTCTTCGCTCAGAATAGGCACAGTCCAGCCTAAGCCTTCATTGTGTCGGTCTTTCTTATTGGTTGCGAGTTCATCAAACAAGATAAGGCTATCTCTAGGATAATATCGACCTTCATGGGTTGCGCCCGGACTAACTGCGAAAATGTAGGTTGCTGAGGGTGCGCTACTTCCAAAGTCATGCGCTAGGTATGTATCCCACTTTTTAGGCAACTCTTTCCACGGCTCAATAGCATTTCTGCTTTCATCCAATACACTGGCAAAGTAAGCGCCTCTATTTACAGCCCAATCGCCATCAATCCAAGCCCTTAACAGTTCGGGGTCATCAGGGCATGAGCTAGTCAGCTGGTCACGATACTGGTCACGGTCAATGAATAGGTTATCTGAGAAGGTAGAAGGCGCATAAATCCAGTTACGCTTACTCTTAGGCTCAAAGGTAGGCATCCACGGTGCGCCAGTGAAAACATAGCGCTTAGCAATCCAAAAATGGCCTACACCACCCGGGTTAGCTGCAATCGCCATACGAATAGGGATATCTTTAGCACCTCGTAGGTTAGAGCGTAGCAAGTCCAATAAATCAGGGGTAGGGAATTGTCCAGCCTCATCAATCAATAGCAGGGTAAAGCTACGGCCTTGATACTTGCTATAGTCTGCATGGCTCTCTAATTGCCCAAACTCCATATAAGCATTGTTAGGAAAGCGCCACACGTGCTCAGTGCCGTTATATTTAGCTGATTGCCCATAAACCATAGTAAACAGTTCGCGAGTAAGTAGCTCAAAGTCTGCAAGCCCTTTATAGGTGCGTCTAATGTATAAGATACGTGCTTTCTCTTTGTACTGTTCAGCATGGCGCAAAGCAAGCAAAGCGAGCGCGTATGATTTGCCACCACCACGCCCACCACCCAAGAATATATCTACAGTCTCAGGGGCTTTTAATGCTCTATCTTGAAAGCTATTAAGTTTGATTGCTTGCTGCATGGCTAACCTTCAAAGGCGCTATTAAACTTATCCGCTGCTTCTTGGCTCTTTTGCACCTCAAGCTCAATGCGTCTTACACTCTGTGGGTCTTGATACTCCCTTGATGTTTCCTCAGCGATACGAATAGAGGCCAATAAGTTATCTATAGCCTCTTTTATGTCTTCCTGCTCTTCAAATAAATCAGGTGCGGCCTTAGCATGAAAGCTATTTGTGAAGTTAATTCTCATATCTTTAGTAATGCCAGTTAATACCTCAGGGGCGTTAAAGATTGCAGCGAAGGCAGCGCCATCTAAGTTTTCTACAATCTCACCTAAAAAGTCTGTGCGCTTTTTAGCATCAAGCCCTCTAAATACGTTGCGTATCTCTGCTGCATATTCATTCTGCTTAATCCCTGCTCGCTGAGCTATCCTAGTATCTATATCAAGTGTGTAATTGGTATAAGTCTTTAATACGTTCTCTTTAATCTTTGACGATTCAGTTAAGAGCCTGCCTGCTGCTTTCGATAGCTTCATCGTATAGCTTGATGGGGTCTCTAGGCTGTTAGGGTTAAGCCTCATGTTACCCAAGCCCTCAACCGCTGAGGCAATCTTGGATTGGTCAATCATTAAACTGCTTGCATTGCTATTAATGCTTGTATATTTGCTTAAGCGAGCCATTGCACGCTCTTGTAACGCTTTTACTGCATTTGCTTGATGTGAAGCCATGATTAATTATCCTTTTCTGTGAGTGCTGGTGTTGGGTCTTCGGTTACTTTCACTAACTTGGTGTACTGGTCAGGGCTTAGGGCAGCTGGTAACTGGAATGTGATATTGACGCGCTCGCCTACGCTTTCGGTCTGTTTCTCACTCATGCCATGACGCGCTGCCAGTAGAAACTGTGCGGACTTGCTGTCACCTTCCATAGCCTTATTGAATAGGGCGCTAATGAGCATATCGCGCTCTACACTTAAAGCCTCTTGCCATAGAGCCTTAGCCTCAGGGTTCTTAGCGATAACACGCCTAAACTCATTCAGCGGTACACCTAAGGCCGTTGCGGCTGTGCTCTCTTTCAATCCCTGCCTAGCCATAGCAAGTAAAGCATCTCTACTGCCCGGGGGTAACTTTTCAAACGGTCTAGCCATCGCTTAACCTTTCTCTTATATATCTATAATCTAGTGTTATGAATGTTGTAACAACAATCTAATTGTAGCACATGATTTTTATATTTGGATGGTTAATATGATAGTTAGTAAGTTTTAATAGTCCAGTAACCCATACCAGTATTGAATAGATGAATGATTATATATCCGCCATAAAAGGGTTAAGCAGGCAGGTATAAAAAAGCGCATCTTTAATGACTTGAAATAACTCTGTGTGTGCAAATAGCGTAATAAGTGTATTAACGTAATAAGTGTAATAAGTGTGTGAAGTCACGTCTTTATTGAGTTTGTACAGTGTTTACAGTTATTACAGTATTTACAGATATATCACTTAATACATAAAACACACCTGAGACAATTAAACTCTAGGCAATAAAAAACCCACGTCTTAGGTGGGCTGTTAGTTACATTGGATTAAATAGCCTTTGGTTGAATTGCTTACTTTCGCTACATTTCCAATATCTATTAACTCCTGCTATCAGTGCTGGCTTAATTTCGCGTACAGATAACTCTATAAGTTCGTTCTCCCTTATTAGCTTAATGAGTTCTGTCTGATTGATAGCTTCTTTATTCTCAGTCTTATAATCCAGAATGATTTTTGCAATACGCTCCATATCTGGCGCTTTCTCGCTGGCTGTTTTCATACGTTCGATATCTACATTGCCAATGATCTGAGCTTGACGGATAGCATTACCCCAGAATAACTCTGGGCGCTCTTTATCTTCTTCACTGATAACAGTTTGAATTGTTATGTTAGTTCCCTCCCATCTAACACGGCCTCCATTCTTAATATTAGCTATTGCCTTATTGCCATCAATAACCGTATCAATACGCAGTAGTCCATCGCAGTCTTGTTCTATCTCAGCCGTTCCACTTTCACGCTTACCATCTTTATTACTATGATGGATTGATACCCATGCCGCACCTAGTCTGCATACATCTTTTATAAAGTGCATTGCTCTTTTGTTTGCATTCTTATTGTTCACATCACTAGATAGAAATTTATATGTATCTAATACTATGATGGTGTTATCAAGCCTCAATTCATTGTTGATAAATTCATAATAAAAGGATTCCATATCTGACACGGTTTGATTAGTGAAAAGTGAAAATCTTTCATGGTCAATATCAATGATAGCTTTAACATAAGGCGGATTAACATCAAAACCCCAGTAATGGCACTCTAGCGCTTCGTTATTTTCTAATGCCTGCATACATAAGGCTGTGACGAATGTCGTTTTATATGAGCCAGAACCAGCAAACAGTACGGTATGATGCCCTTGATGCGCCAATCCATCTATATAACGCCCAGCCTTGTCATATATTGATAAAGTTTGAGTGTTAGCTCGCATAGCTTCTTTCCTGTCGTTAATCTCTTTAAGTGCTGCTCTTTTTCTTGCTTCCTTAAACTCAGTTGTCTCACTCAGAGCCTTGAGTACAGCATCGTTGCCATGTTTTTGTTGAATATCTTTTAAGTCAGCGTTTTTTTCACCTTGTAACGTGATTGTTTGGATTTTCGTCATTATTCGGCATCCTTCACAATAATCACAGTTTCAGGATTGAATTGACTTGCAAGCATTTCGGCTGTGGATTGAAGTCTGCTAAGGCCAAAAGCAACCGCTGTGACTATGTTGCGTTTAACTTGCGCTGCATGAGCTGTTGCCCATCCCTCCACTACATACCAGCCACTAGCATCCATTTCATTGCCAAGTAACAGATAAGCGCCTGTCATCGTGCCAAAAGTCTGTTTACTGCCTTCATGGTTAATACATTGGACTGCTTGCACGTGACCTGTGCCGCCTAATCTAATTGGAATAATGACGCAGTCGGATTGCTTGCCAATAATGCCGCCAGTAGCTTGCCCACGCCTTGCACCGAAAGCATGGTTTATCTGTTTGCGCTGGCAATAAGGGTGACTAGCCAAAAGTGCATCATCATCGCGCGCCATATTCCATAGCTTCAATGCATACTCGCTCAGGTTGCGATTCTCTTTTGGTGCTGGCCTTATCTTAATTTCTGGCAGAATTACTGCCTTATCAGCTTTATAGCCATAATCATGCGCTGTTTTAAACAGGGTCTTAATGGTTATGCCGTGACCTTTAAATGACTTCCATACCGCATTGGCATCTCGCTCATTAAATTTGTCTGAGTATTGCGACCACTCAAGCCATATTGAATAGCCAGTGTCTCCAAGTTCCGATTTAATGGCCATGCCTATATCAAGCCATGTCTCACGCTCATCGGCTGGAATATAGGTTAGTGCGCTTCTGATTTCATTTAATTGTTCAATCATATACACCGCCAATCTTTAAAAAGTCGGCTATATCCTGCAAGCTTTCACCATTGCACAGTTGCATATTTGCGAATCGGCTATAAACGGCATAGTTGCCGCCTATGTCGTGATAAACCTTTTCGGTTCTAGCTAGGAATAAGCTTAGGTGTCTTTTATTGCACTCAAGTTTTAAAGCTTGAAAAGCAGGGCTGTTTATTTGTGGATTATTAAACATGATTGCCTCGCATCTTTTCTTTAGCTTTTGCAGCTACGGTTAAACCGCATTGAGTAGCAAAGTTTAAGCAGGCATGGTCAAGCTCAGCATCCGTATGATTAGGATTAGCATCCATAAACTCATCAATTAAATTTTGATAAGTAGCAAATTTGCTTAATGGCTTTTTATGTAGCTTAGGTGTATGATTCTTATAGGGATTTGTTAGGCCATTTAATGCTGGCTCTTTAATAGGGGCTGGCATTTTTTTCATTTTGCAGCCTCCCAGTTCTCTAAATCTGTGAGATTCCAGCGAGTACAGCCGGGGGATAGCTTGATAGGGGTAGGGAAAGTGCCATCAGTTGAAGCCCATCTCCATACTGTTTGACGGCTTACACCATAGCGCTGAGCGATTTGTGTATCTGAAAGAAAATGAGAAGTAACAATAGGCTTTTTAGCCTGTTGTATGTTGCTGTTTAAGTGTGTATTCATTTCGTCTTGTCCTTGGTTGATTGAGACAATACGTATTAAATACACTATAAAAACAATGAGATAGCTAGCTAATCTAGCTCAGTGAGCACTCAGCTAGGTGGGTGACTATCTTTCTCCCATTCTCTACACCAATCCTCAATTTTTTTCTGACTTTTAAGGTCTTTACATTGAGGTTGATTCAGCATTGAACGTGCAAAACTGGCTTTACCTTCGTATCTTTCAGGCTCTTCTTGCCAGACCATCCAGCAATCATGAATATATGTTTTTGCTTTTTGTCTGGGGTCTTTCTGTAGTGCCTTATCTGAGTTTATTTTTGCTTGAAAAATTTTCCCAAGCTCTATGCCTTTATCTAGCATTCGGTGTGCATATTCTTCTAAAGTAAAACCTTTTGGCAATTCTGTGCCCTCAAGTTTTCTGTCCAATAATTCTAAAGTTATAACCGCTGAATATATAAGTAAATGTTCGTGAGATAAATGCTCAAGGTCTTTCATTTTTTCTTGGATTCTTGTTTTAGCTTCATTTAATTTTTCTTCTTCATTCATTCTGTGCCCCTCATTAAGCCCCACCGATAAGGCAGGGCTGTTATGGTTTATGTTAATTAAGATACAGCACGAATTTCAGCATCAGATTCAATATATGTTAGCCTGTAAGCTCTTAACTCGTCATCGGTCATAGCGGCCTCAGGTTTCCATAATTCAAGGTTAGGTGTGCCTGCTGAGTTACACATATAAATATACTCAGCCATAGCGGAAATTAAGCCTTGCAATCGTTTTGGTACATCACCTGCCGCCAATAGTGCCGCATTGACTGCAATGTTTTGGTTTTTAAAACAATCATCAATAGACCAATCGCTGTTACCACTCCCAGCAATTTGCTCAATAATTTTCATAGCATCTATACAGGCCAAAGCGCCATTGCGAACATCGGCATTAAAGTTTTTTGTTTCCATGATTAAACCTCCTGAGCAGTGATTGTTGAATGATTGCTAAGCTGTTCAATAGCCTTAGTTATGTTGTCTCTAATGTTGTCCAGTACATAACATAGCCCTGATAATTGGCTAGCATCCAAAGTAAGGTCTTCGCCTCGTTTTGGAATATATGTAAAGGATTGAATGAATGAAAGCTCAAGCTCAGTGCGAGCTAATAAGTCGCAAGTATCCAAAATATTTGATGTTGTTGTAGAATCAATCTTAGTCATGGTGTGATACTCCTAGTTAGTATTGCATCGTGATTAGAGGCTGTCTGTGTTACTGCACTTTCAGCCTCGCTTTACCTATGTTCCGCATAGGCTACGGTTAAGCTCTTTTTGTATTAATATCAATTACTTTCGCATCTAATTTAATGTTATTTATAAAGTCTGCCCAGTCCTGCATGAGCGCTATACGTTTCTCGAATAAGTCACCTCGTCTATAAGCAGCCTCGACCTTACTGCCTACGGTATGAGCTAGCGCCATTTCTTTAACTTCATGGCTATGGTTTGTTCTCTCACTTGCCCAGTCTCTAAATGTTGACCTAAAGCCATGAGGTACTACTTTTATATCCATGCGCTTTAATACCGCTGATAAGCTCATATCTGATAGCTTGCCGCCTCTAGGTGAAGGGAATACCAAGTTAGTGCCTAAGAATCTAGGCATAGCTTTTAATAACGCTATAGCATCGTTAGATAGGGCGCTTCTATGTTCTTTTTTAGCCTTCATGCGCTCAGCTGGTATTGTCCAAACTTTATTTTCTAGGTCTATCTCATCCCAAGTAGCGCCACGCACCTCACCTGAGCGAGCAGCGGTTAAGATAGTGAATTCTAAAGCTCTAGCGCCTATGCCTTCTTGCTCACGTAAATTAGGCATGAAAGAGGGCATATCATCTATTTTCATAGCTGCATGATGTTTAACTGTTTTGATTTGGCTAGGTTTGTTATAGATTTGGTCTAGATAGCCTTGCCATCTTGCAGGATTGTCACCTTTTCTATATCCGTTTACAGTTGCCCAAGCGAGTATCTGCTCAACGTTGCCTCTTAGTTTTTTAGCTGTGTCTGTCTTATCATCCCAGATAGGGTCAAACACTTGCTTAATGCTTGCTAAGTCAATTTCTGCAATAGGCATTTTGCCAATGAAAGGGCTGGCATACATACGAATAGCGCTAATCCACTGAGCCTTATACTTCTCATTTTTAAAGGTTTTGCTTTTTGAGGCATGAACCTTATCCGCTGCATCATCAAAAGTGATTGTATTGCGCTGTGAGGCCACTAGACGCGCCCTAGAGGCTCTTTTTTCTTCTACTGGGTCAATGCCCTTAGATATTAAATTTTTCTTCTCTAAGGCTCTCTCACGCGCTAAGGCCAAAGACACCTCAGGATAGCCACCTAAGCCAATATCTCTGCGCTTTTCACCAATCCTAGCTCTTAATATCCATGAGCGAGAGCCTCCAGCAGCTACCTGTAGCATTAAGCCTGATACACCACCCACAGCATAGAAACCTTGCTGTATAATGCGCTTCACTTCAATAGCTGATAACTCTTTAGCAATTTTAGGCATACTATCCTC
>NCHI01000074.1 GCA_002281815.1 Methylotenera sp. 24-45-7 | reverse complement strand
CACCGTTGACCACTGGTGACAAAGCCTTGTTGACGATTGACGTTTGGGAACACGCTTACTATATTGACTACCGCAATGCACGTGCAAAATTCGTGGAAGTGTTTTTGGCATCATTAGCTAACTGGGATTTTGCAGCGGCTAACTACGCTTAATGATTTAAGCCTTATTAATTGAGCTAAATTACTTAAGTTTCACCTTGAAATAAAAATGGTCGCTACTGCGACCATTTTTATTTTGGCTAAACTATTTCAAAAACTCTGTTAAAATTTTGTCTATGTTGCAACGTTACCTGATTAATTTCGCGTTAATTTTCTTATTTGCCTTTGCGCAAATGGGTGTTGCCGCGCATGAAATCAGCCACCTAAGCAATAATGATCAGCATACCCAGCAAGACAGTAAATCTAAAAACACTGTCGCTGAACAATGTGCGCAATGCCTTAGCTATGCCAAAGTTGCCAGCGGCCTGCAACCCACTGCGTTTAATCTGCCAGTTGTTCATGCTGAATCAGCGGCTATCAGCAGCTATTTTTCTAACTTTAAATCTACACTCAGCTGCGCTTATGGCGCACGCGCCCCACCTCAATACATAAGCATCTAAACATTTACAACCAGCAGTCTATCTGTTGGCGTTTTGCTTTTTGTTATAACGAGGTAATCCCATGCATCAACACTTAAATTTGCAAGTGCGCAGAGCATTTGCAGTGAAGCCATTATTATTTATATTAGCCAGTTTTTTTGCACAGCAAACCATAGCTGCGGACGCCAACACTGCTATAGACTTGGCTTCAGTTCCCGTGACAGGCAACCCGTTAGGGGTAAGCTCTGATCAATTGGTAGTGCCGGTATCAGTACTTAACGGCCGTGAACTTTCGTTTAAACGCGAGAGCACGTTGGGGGATACTTTGAACGGCATTCCCGGCGTTAGTGCGACCAGTTTTGGCCCCAACTCTTCACGTCCGGTAATCCGCGGTTTAGATGCCGAGCGAGTCCGCATTATGCAAAACGGCTTAGGTATTTTGGACGCATCTAGCCTAAGTTTTGACCATGCGGTGTCACTTGACCCATTAGTGGTTGAACAAATTGAAGTGGTACGCGGCCCAGCAGCTTTGCTCTATGGTGGCAGCGCCATGGGCGGTGTGGTTAACGCGATTGACCATCGTATTCCTACTGAGAAAGTCGAGGGCATGACTGGTAGGGCTGAAGCAAGTGTTGGTGGCGCGAACAGTCAGAACAATGCCGCTGGTGTAATCGATATTGGCAATGGCAAAATTGCCATTCATGCCGATGCTTATACTCGAAAAAGCAGCGATTTAGATATCCCGGGCTTTGCTGTTTCTAAGCGTAAAAGTCTGGCCGGCACTGCGCGTGAAAATCGCAGCAGACTGGTCAACAGCAGTGCCGAGAGCGAAGGCGGCGCACTAGGTGCGTCTATCACCTTTGATAATGGTTATGCGGGGGTCTCATATTCCGGTTTTAGAAATAATTACGGCACCGTGGCTGACCCTGCGGTGCGCGCCGATATGCAAAGCGACCGTTGGGACTTTGCCAGTGAAATTAAAGAGCTGGATGGCCTTGTGAACCGTGTCAAACTCAAACTGGCACATACTGATTATCAACATCAGGAACTTGAAAGTGGCGTAGTCGGCACTACATTTAAAAATCGTGGGCTTGAAGGCAGTCTAGAAGCGGGTCATGCCGACATCGGCAAGCTAAAAGGCGTAATTGGTATGCAGTTTCAAAATTCTAATTTTGAAGCACTAGGTAGTGAGGCGTTTGTACCGGGCGTGACCACTCAAAGCAAAGCGGCTTACATTTACGAAGAGTTAGGACTTGATCAGTTGAAGCTGACTTTTGGTGGACGCATTGAACGCGTCACTTTAGGTGCTGGCGCTTTTAAGGATCAAGCAGCTAGAAATAACAGTTTTAATCCCATGAGTTTTGCTTTGGGCGGACTTTATACCTTAGACAGCAACTGGTCTGTTGCTACCAATCTTTCGCATAATGAACGTGCGCCTAGCTATTTTGAGTTGTATGCCAATGGTGAACATGTCGCCACTGGCCAATTTGAAATTGGTAACAGTAATTTTGACAAAGAACGCTCGAATGGCATAGACACACAATTACGCTGGAAAGACGCTAATCATAGTTTTAATGTGGGTGCGTATTACACACGATTTAGCAACTTTATTGGTTTGTTAAATACTGGCGTTAACGATATCGGCTCTGGTTTGCCAATCGCGCAATTTTCAACCTTTGCAGCGACTTTTAAAGGTGTGGAAGCCGATGGTAAATTTAAGCTATCTGACCATTGGAACATGACAGTACGTGCTGACTATGTGCGCGCCACCAACCGTGATAACGGCGATGCTTTGCCACGTATTTCACCATTACGTTTAGGTGCGGGCTTGCAATATCAGAAAGAGCGTTTTGGGGCGAGGTTAGATGTGTTGCGTGCGTTTAAACAAGACCGTATTGATAGTAATGAACTCGTCACCGACGGCTACACTAATTTAAGTGCACTGGCGACTTACAAGTTGCCGACAACAGTAAATCTAGAGTTATTCGCCAAAGCTAACAACCTGCTGGATCAAGAAATCAGAGAACATGCCTCATTCTTGAAAGACATTGCACCACAAGCTGGACGCTCGATACTGCTTGGTTTGCGCACTGACTTTTAGCGTTTGTAAAAGTTAACAGATGTTGCTTAACGCAATATCTGTTAACCCAACAAAATTGAAGCCCAAACCGCAGCCAAAATAAATAAAGCAATAAACACTGCCGCACTGCCTATGTCTTTTGCTTGCTTAGCCAAAGGATGGCGCTCGGTAGAGGTATGGTCTACAGCAGCCTCAATCGCAGAATTCAGCAATTCTACGATTAACACCAGCAACACACTGGCAATCATCAGCGCTTGCTCAACGCCACTGCGCCCTAAATAAATCGCCAACGGAATCAATATCACCGCCAAAAGTACTTCTTGCCTAAAAGCGTCTTCATGCTTGTAAGCGGCACGAAAACCTTGTAACGAGTAGCCAAAAGCGTTTATCAGGCGACGAATACCAGTTTTACCCTTAAATGGGCTGGTCTGCAAATGCTTGGATACTGGTGTTTGATGTTGCGCGGAATCATCAGGTTTAGAAGTTTGCATGCTGCACTTTCTGTAATCACTGGAAGTCAATTTAAAAAACAAAATTTAGAGATAATTTGTAGTGCGCAAATTTTAACATGCGCTATCATTACGCTTTCAATACTTAATCACGAATTTCACAAGGGTCATTATGGCACGTATCGTTAACTGCATTAAATTAGGTAAAGAAGCGGATGGTTTGGATTTTCCGCCTTACCCAGGCGAGCTTGGCAAACGTATTTATGCCAATGTATCTAAAGAAGCTTGGGCAACATGGCTCAAACAGCAAACCATGCTGGTGAACGAAAATCGACTCAGCTTGGCTGACCCGTCTGCCAGAAAATACTTAAGCGAACAAACCGAAAAATACTTTTTTGGTGATGGTGCGGACACAGCAAGCGGCTATGTACCGCCTAAGAGTTAATTAATAGTAGTCCAATCGCATAATAAAAAAGCGCCTAAGGGCGCTTTTTTATTCATTACCATTTATCTTTAAGACTTGAACGTTTCGCGTTCCAACTCTTGCACTGTGGTGTGACGCACATCTTTACCTTTCACCATATACACCACATATTCTGCGATGTTTTTGGCGTGGTCACCAATACGCTCAATCGCTTTAGCCACAAACAATACTTCTAAAGACATTGAAATCGTGCGTGGATCTTCCAGCATAAATGTAATCAGCTGACGCATCGCAGCACGGAACTGCTCATCCACCTGCTCATCTTGTCTTGCTACTGCAACAGTTTTGCTGTCATCCAAACGTGCAAAACCATCCAACGCAGTGCTCAACATTTCGCGCACCAGCGCCACCATGGCTTTAATTTCGTTAAAACGTGGCTTATACAAGCGGTCTTCGTCATAGATTTTTTGCGCTGTACGCGCGATTTTAGTCGCCTCGTCACCAATACGCTCAAGATCGGTAATGGTTTTAACAATCATCATCACCATGCGTAAATCGCTGGCTGCAGGTTGGCGACGCGCAATAATGTGGCTGCAATCTTCGTCAATCTGTACTTCCAATGCATTCACGCGATTATCATTGGCCATCACTTCTTTGGCTAGATTTGGATCCAGCTTCACCAGTGCTTCTAGCGCCTGAATGATTTGCTGCTCAACCAAGCCGCCCATTTCAAGCACTTTTCCGCGCAGCGCTTCTAACTCAGCATCGTATTGCTTAAAGGTATGTTCAGAATGCATGTTTATTTTCCACTATTAACTAATATGTAATATTAGGTATTTTATATGACAAAATTATTACAATTCACATTTAAGCGTTTATTTTTTATAGGTTTTAACGCCGTCAGCTGTTGCAAGCAACAGTACATTTGCTGGACGTGCCGCAAACAAACCGTTCGTCACTACACCTACGATTTGATTAATTTTCGCTTCGGTCGCAACCGGGTCAGTAATGCTCAAACCATGCACGTCTAAAATCACGTTACCGTTGTCGGTTGTAAAGTCACGCAACTGTGGTTGACCACCCAACTTAACCAACTCGCGCGCCACATAACTCTTAGCCATAGGCAACACTTCTACTGGCAATGGGAATTTACCAAGTACCGGTACATATTTGCTAGCATCACAAATGCAGATAAATTGCTTAGCTACTGCGGCCACGATTTTCTCGCGTGTTAACGCACCGCCGCCGCCTTTAAGCATATGCATATGCTCAGTGATTTCATCAGCACCATCTACATAAATATCTAGGCTATCTACCGCATTAAGATCAAACACTTCAATACCATGTGCGCGTAGACGTGAAGCTGTGGCTTCTGAGCTCGCTACTGCGCCATCAATTTTGTGTTTTACTTTAGCCAGCTCTTCAATAAAAAAGTTCGCCGTAGAGCCTGTGCCAACACCGATAATACCGCTTTTTACATACTCAACCGCTGCTTTAGCAACTTGTTGTTTTAATTCGTCTTGTGTGTACGCCATTTTAATTCATGTCCTTGCAAATTCTTTTATAATACGAGTTATGTCTCAATCCAATTCAATACTATACACTGCGCTGGTGTATTTTAAAAACCTGACTTAATTTAGAAATCACGCATGCCCAACAATACCGCACAGCACTATCTAGAAAAAATACAAAACTCCCGCGTTTACGAGGTGGCGAAAGTTACCCCGCTAGAAATGCAGGTGAATTTATCCAAGCGCATCAAAAACAAAGTATTGTTAAAACGTGAAGATATGCAGCCGGTTTTCTCTTTCAAAATTCGCGGCGCTTACAACAAAATGGCACATTTATCACCTGAGGCACTCGCCAAAGGTGTGATTGCCGCCTCTGCTGGTAACCATGCGCAAGGCGTTGCGCTCAGCGCACAAAAACTCAAATGCCGCGCGGTCATTGTGATGCCTACCACCACCCCACAAATTAAAATTGATGCCGTTAAAAGCCGTGGCGCCGAAGTGGTGTTGTTTGGTGACAGCTACTCTGACGCTTATACCTATTCACTCGAGTTAGAGAAAAAACAAGGTTTAACTTTTGTGCATCCTTATGATGACCCTGACGTGATTGCCGGCCAAGGTACGATAGGCATGGAAATCCTCAACGCTTACCCTGAACCGATACATGCTATTTTTTGCTGCGTAGGCGGTGGCGGTTTGTTGGCAGGTATTGCGGCATATGTAAAAGCGGTGCGCCCAGAAATTAAAGTCATCGGTGTTGAAGCCAAAGATGCCGAAGCGATGACAGAGTCACTAAAAAAAGGTGAGCGCATTACCCTAGACCAAGTAGGTTTATTTGCCGATGGCGCAGCGGTAAAGCAAGTAGGCGCCAATACATTTGCGCTATGCCAGCAATATGTGGATGAGATGATAGTCGTCGATAACGACGCCATCTGCGCGGCGATTAAAGATGTGTTTGAAGATACGCGTAGCATTTTAGAACCAGCTGGTGCGCTTGCAGTGGCAGGGCTTAAAGCTTATGCGCTACGTGAAAACCTGCAAGACAAAACTTTGGTAGGCATTGCATCCGGTGCCAATATGAATTTTGACCGTTTACGCTTTATTGCAGAACGCGCAGAAATTGGTGAGAAACGTGAGGCGGTATTTGCAGTGACCATTCCGGAAAAGCCAGGTGCGTTTAAAGCATTTTGTCGTTTGTTGGGTGGCCGTAACATCACTGAATTTAACTATCGCTATTCTGACCCGAAAAACGCACATATTTTTGTGGGTGTGGCGATTAGCAACCCGGCAGAATCTGCAAAACTGGAGGCTGACTTACAACAGCAAGGTTTACCAACCATTGATTTAACAAATAACGAAGTGGCAAAACTGCACTTACGTCATTTGGTGGGCGGCCATGCGCCACAGGCTAAAAACGAAAAGGTGTTCCGCTTTGAGTTTCCAGAAACACCAGGTGCGCTGATGAAATTTTTAGATACCATGGGCCATGATTGGAATATCAGCCTGTTCCATTATCGCAACCATGGTGCCGACTTTGGCCGCGTGCTGGTAGGCATGCAAGTGCCGCCCAATGAACTATCTGAGTTTTATGATTTCCTAAGTAAATTGGGTTATCCATATTGGGATGAAACCGAAAACCCGGCTTACAAACTATTTTTAGGTTAACAATTCGGGTTGTAATCAGCCAATTTGGTTGATTACTATTAGCCACATCAGCAATTAAAAAAATTTAACTTTCTGTTTTAGTTAGAAAATAATTACTGAGTTAATAAGTATGATTTTTGCTTATGCATATTAGGTAACAAATTAAAGTCTTATAAAAAAATATCTGTTTGCAATGATCGCAGATAACACTTTGGAGGTACTAAATGAAATTTACACCTGGTTTTAGCAAAACACGTATGAGCCTGCTTTTGCTCGCATTAGTGGCTGGCGCTGCTGGCTGTAGCAAAGAAAAAACCGAGGATGCGCAAGCAGCAGCAAATGCTGCTGGCTTTGCCTACGTGACTAGCCAAGATGCTGGCGTAAGCGTGATTGACCTTGCCACCATGGAAGTGATTAAACAGTTTGACGTGAAAGCGGTTGGTCCACGCGGTTTGGCAGTGACTGACGATGGTAAGAAACTCATCGTAGCCACGCGTGAAAACGAGAGTCTATCTGTAATCGACACTGCAACCGGCGAAGTTTTACAGCAAATTCCAGTTGGTAAAAACCCAGAGTTCGTTCGCGTTAAAGGCGACTTTGCCTACGTTTCATCAGAGCCTAGCGCTAAAGGTGGTCCACCACCAAAACCAGGAACTGAGGAAGAAGATGACGACGATGAAGAAAAAATTCCGGCAAAAATCGCTGTAGTGGATTTAGTCGCTGGTAAAAAGGTGCGTGAAATCACTGGCGGCCCAGAAACTGAAGGCATTGAGTTTTCAGCAGATGGTAGCAAACTGGTCATCACCAACGAAGCTGACAACACCGTGACTGTACATAATATTGAAACCGGTGAGCTGTTAAAAACTGTTTCTACGCATGAACATGGTGATCGCCCGCGCGGCATTAAAGCATCACCAGACGGCAACACTTACCTTGCCACTTTGGAATACGGCAACAAGTTTATGGTGCTAGACAAAGACTTTAATTTTGTACGCACCGTAGACACTGGCCAAACGCCTTATGGCATTGCTTATGACCACAGCGGCGAGCATATCTTCGTAGCTGCCAACAAAGAAAAAGTATTGCAAGTGTTCAATGCCAAAACCTATGAGAAAATCAAAGATATTCCTACCGGCAATCGTTGCTGGCATTTCTCATTCACCCCTGATGACAAGCAAATTTTACTCGCCTGCGGTAAATCAGATGCAGTGTTTGTGATTGATGCTGAAAAACTGGAAGTGACTAAGCAAATTGAGGTGAAAAATATGCCTTGGGGCGTTGTGACTTATCCTAAAGCCATGGGTAGTATTGCAACTAAGTAGTTAATTGTGCAATAAAAAATGGCTCCAAATGGAGCCATTTTTTATTTGAGCAAGTTCATAATCACTTCCCAATCTCTAGGGTCAACTGGGGTAATGGATAAACGGTTTCCGCGCTGCAAAATGCGTAAATTAGCCAGCTCGGGTGTTTCTCGCATTTCTTTCAAACTGAGTAGTCTGGTTTTCTTCACCAGTTTTACATCGACATTAAACCAGC
>NCHI01000073.1 GCA_002281815.1 Methylotenera sp. 24-45-7 | reverse complement strand
AGCAGTATGTTCAAGATAAAAACTCTACTTTATGAGCGCTTGTTAAAAACATAAAATACATATCTGTCAGCTAATTCCTAACCACATTAAAACTCATACGCCAAACTCACTATTAATTTAGTATGGACTTAAGTATTAACTAATGATTGATTACTACTTTATAAATTAAAGAATGGTCTGCTACCTGCACAGCAAGCATTAAGCGCTCAATATATAGCAGCGTTGATTTACGTTCAAGACTTGAACGTAAATAAAAGTAAAACAGTTATGTTTAATTTAGATGCTTCACTTCAACCAAGATAGGTGTAAATGATATATCGCGTGTAAGACTAAGTTTCAACTTCACCCAAAACATTTAAAAAATGATGTAGGGACTGCGGCTTTGAAAACAAATAACCCTGACCATAATCACATTGAAACTGGCGCAAAAAGTTTTTTTGCAATTCGGTTTCCACCCCTTCAGCAATCACTTTAATGTCGAGCTTACGCGCCATATGAATAATGGATTCGCATAGCGCAGCATCGTAACTGTCAGCCGCGAGATTTTGTATGAATGATTTATCAATTTTAACGTAATCGATATCAAACTTTTTGAGATAGGCCAAGGCAGAATAGCCCGTACCGAAATCATCAATTGATAGCTCCATACCCGCTGCTCTAAGCTGACTGATGGTATTAATCACCGAACTTGAAGGCTCCAGTAGCAAACGCTCAGTAATTTCAAACGAAATGTTTGCGCCTTTAACCGCTTGGGTTTGAATAAGGTTAATCCAGTTCAGCAACTTGTCCGGATCTTGGAATTGATAGGGTGAAACGTTGATACTAATCTGAAAGTCTGAACCCGCAGCCGCTCGAATTGCTGCCAAATCATGCAGCGCTTGCTTAAACACCCAATCGCCCAATGCATGAATCAAGCCCGATTCTTCAGCAATCGGGATAAAATCAGTTGGCCCTATAGCGCCTTTCACAGGGTGTATCCAGCGAATCAACGCTTCGGCCTTAGTAATTTTGCCATCGTGCAAATTGACAATCGGCTGATAATAAAGCACGAATTCATTGTTGTTTTGCGCTTTGCGCAAATCATTAGAAATCGATAATTTTTTCAATGATGCTGACTGTATAGATTCGGTAAAAAATTGATAACAGTTTTTACCCATCTTCTTGGCTTCATACATCGCCTGGTCAGCGTGACTGAGCAGCTCCTCATAGCGCGCGCCATCATCCGGATAAAGCGTCACGCCTATACTCGCCGAAATGAAGAAAGTATCTTTCTCAATTAAAAAAGGCTGTTGCAGCTCATAGAGGATTTTTTGGCAGCTTTTCTCTAGGGTATATACATCACGAATATCTGACATGACCACCATAAATTCGTCACCGCCGAATCTGGCTACAGTGTCATCATGCCTAACGCAACGTGCGATTCTTTTTGCAGCTTCACTTAGCAGCAAGTCACCCGTCGAATGCCCAGAGGTATCATTCACATGTTTAAAATTATCTAAATCTATGAACAAAATACCCACTGGCAGCTTAGAACGATCAGCTTTTGCCATGGCAAGCTCTAAGCGGTTTTGCAACAAATGGCGGTTAGGCAAACTGGTTAAATGGTCATAATTAGCCTGATGCCACATTTGCTGCTTGCTTTCAGCTTTTTGACGCTTGATATTTTGCGTTAAACGATAAAGCTTAATCAGCCCCAGTATAAAAACTACAGCTACCAGCAGCCCCAGCAAACGCAAGGTTTTTTCATTTTTAGTGTCATG
Source organism: Methylotenera sp. 24-45-7 (assembly GCA_002281815.1). GTDB lineage: Bacteria > Pseudomonadota > Gammaproteobacteria > Burkholderiales > Methylophilaceae > Methylotenera. The sequence continues at coordinate 6,466 of NCHI01000073.1, read as the reverse complement.
TATCTGCCAATTTTTGAGAATATCTTCGTTATTTTGGCCGATTACTGCCATCGATTTCTCTAGAATCGAAGCCAGTTCTTGATTATCTTGATTGACTGCCATGTAAACGCTAGAAGCAAAAGGCGTTAAAGCAACTTTTTTAACATACTTCATGCGGTGTACTGATACGTGGTAATCCACTACCAGTTCATTGCCCACATAAGCATCGACTTTGCCAGCTTCAAGCAATTGAAATGCCTCATTGGCAATATTGACATGCACTAGCTTGATATTAGGGTAATTTTCTGAAATTTTCTGCGCCAGAATGCCGTGTTTAAATACTGCGACGCGTTTTGATTTTAAATCATCCAGACTATTAATCAGCATACTTTGCGGATTATCGTGATGAATATAAATCACGAATGGCACCACCAAAAATGGCTGACTTAAAGCGCGAAAATTCGGATATTTAACTTGTTGGCCTATTACACCAGCCAGCATATCAACCGCACCAGGCTGGCTATTTTCAGGAAAATCTACGATGGTGAAATTCACATTAAGCAGCTTGGAAATTTCAGTTAAATAATCAACTGAGATACCGCGATGACGTTCACTTTCCAGCTTAAATTCAATTGGCATCCAAGCACTTTTTACTGCCACGCGGATATTGGGATTTTGCTGCAACCAAGCTTTTTCTTTGGGTGTTAACCTGATGTCAGGATTTAGCGTATGGTTTGGTGTCGCGCTTTGTATGACTTCTTCTGCGGCATGAGCAGTAGCGGAATAAAAAAATGTACAGCCTATGATCACATGCACGATCATTATTTTTAGAAGCGGTAACAAATTGCCAAGTTTTGATGTGCGCATGTTATTTTTTATTAATATGAAGAAACAGAAACGCTACAAAAGAGTTATCTTTCCAGCTTATTCATTTACCTTTCATTACGTACAGTTTATAGCACACAACCACTAGGCAAATTCTACGCTTAAAAGCAATATTATTGATAAAAACTAAACATTTTTGAGTAAATTTTCTGCAAGCAGCGTCGCCACTACAAAATCTGCACTGGTACCCGGGTTTATCCCGCGCTGTTTCAATGAGACGTCCCAATTTAACAATGGTTTCTGCATCAACTTAGGATTTGATGTCTGCCAATATAGCAACTCTAAATCCGACGCTTCCTGCATCACTGTTCTGGCAGTCGTTTCACCAAACTTTCTTACTATATGTGTATCGGCCTGCCCGCTGAGCAAGCCCAGATATAAAGCAGTGGCTGCCCAAGCTGGCTTCTCCCATTTGAGCATGGCATCTCTGTAGCGATTAATGCCAAACCACATAATATCGCTGTAAGCATTAGCATAATTCCAAGCAATACGATCTTTAAACTGTGCCAGTTGCATCAGCTCTAACAAATTCAACGCCATAGCGTCATGCACATCGCCTTGTTTAACCGTGCCCAGCCCAGCCGGATTAGCCAATACAATCGCTTTGGAAACCCATTGCGCATCAGAAACTGTTGTTTGATTAAGTGTGTCATGCAAACTCTGCTCAAACGTTTGAGATGGCCTTAGCCTGTATGCCGCCTCAATCAAAGGTGCGCAAAGCAACAACACCCCCAAGTTAGTGTTTTGAGCTACTGCTTGCTGCGTAGCTTCAACCGCATAAAACACGCGCTCCCCCAAACTTAAGTTTGGGTTGGTAATAATATCTGCCGTCACGTCAGCGCTTTTAATAAAGTCATGAATAGTCATCCCATGACCATCGGCAAAGATATGCACGTTACCAGGTTTGAGCGCTTGCAATTCGTCCATGCATGCGGATTTATAAGCTTGTGATAATAATTCAGGCGTGTATTGATTCAAGGTCATTTTTTAATTGATGATTAACCGATGATTATGCATTTCATTTTAGCACTGCAAAAAATCCCCCGCACTTTGTGCCGCCCCCTTTTACTAAGGGGGGCTATTACAAAATACCAGGGTTTGGTTTTAACCTCCCCCTTTGCAAAAGGGGGATTGAGGGGGATTTTAGAAAGATATCCTCGTTACTAGGTATGAGCGCTTGCAATTCGTCTATACAAGAGGATTTATAAGCCTGTGATAATAATTCAGTAGTGTATTGTTTCAAGGTCATTTTTTAATTGATGGTTATGCATTTCATTTTAGTATTGCTAAAAATCCCCCGCACTTTGTGTCGCCCCTTTTACCAAGGGGGCTATTACAAAATACCAAGGTTTGGTTTTAACCTTCCCCTTTGCAAAAGGGGGATTGAGGGGGATTTATAACTGAATGAATTTAAAGTTAACTACCATTCAACTTTTCTAATAAATCATCCACCAGCACTTGGGCAATATTGAAATCCGTCACACTTTGCAAACCACGCCATGCAGGTATGCTGTTGACTTCCAACACGTAATATTCACCACTAAGCGCCTGAATAATATCCACGCCGCAGTAATCAATTTCAACTGCTTTGGCAGCGTTTAACGCCAGCTGCGTAAGCGCTTCGGTCAATACAATTGAGCAACAGCGCCCACCTGTAGCAACATTATTCACCCAAGTGTCACCTTGTCTTTTCATTGCAGCAACTACTTTACCCGCCACCACAAACACGCGATAGTCATGTGGCATATCGGCACTTTGAATAAACTGCTGCAAATAATAAACGCCATCCACATATTGCTGCATAGGCACTGGCATAGGTTCACCGAAAGCGAGTTTACGCACGCCCTGCCCTTGCGAGCCAAATAAGGGTTTAATCACTAATGTCTGCTGATTAGCCAATGCGTTTTCGCACAAAGCTTCTGCCTGCGCTCTTGATTCACACACCCATGTTGCGGGCGTTGGCACGCCATGCATACGCAATAAAAAACTAGTCATGGCTTTATCTACGGTGCGCTCTATGGCCTGCGGCTGGTTGTAAACACGCACACCTTGCTTTGTGAGCATATGCAACACGTTCAAGCGTGTAATCACTTGCTGCAAAGTACCGCCGGCAATGCCGCGCACAAAAGCAGCAGCAGGCAATTCATCAAAGTCAGGAATACGTATTAAAGGTTTGGGCTGCGACAAATCCAATAAGCACGCTTGTAGCGAAACAAATTTAGTTTCAACACCACGTGCTGCAAAAGCTTGCTGAAGCTGCGCACCCTGCCAGCCAGGCTCATCGGTAAAAATAGGGATTTTCACAGCGCAGCCATGATGGGTTACGAAAATGACAGATTAATTAAATCTGCATCTAACTGCCCGGCTTCAAACACATTGCCGGTATCTAGATTGGTCACGCGTACTTGTGCCGGGCTAAACAGCATGGGGTCAATTTTATAAAAATCCATTTCATAAAACTTAAACACTTCAGCAAAGGTTTTGCCGTAGTCTTTTGAAGCACAGCTAGGTAATTGTTGTGCGAGCTTGGCTGCAGCTTCATCGCTGCATCGCACTTGTAAATCTACATGACCGCCGAACAGTATCGCATCGTTAGTGCGCCCCATGCCGGTAATAAAGTCTTGGCTGACGGGGGGCAACACGGCTAAGCCTTGCCCGCTGACTATATTTTCTAGCGGGAAATGCAGCGCATGCGCTTTATGCATCGCCACCTCGAGCACACGACCTACAATTTGCACTACGCCGGCAATGCTGCTAGTAGGCGTTAAAATGATGGTTAAGTTTTCAACAGCTACTTTCGTATCGCGTACAATTTTTTCAATCACCTGCACTGGTGGAATTTTATCTGTTTCCAACACAAGACAAGTGCTATCTGCATTGTCGATATACGCCAGCTCTTTGAACAAGTCTTCACGTTGCGCAAGTGCGCGCGCGGGACCAGAACCCAATGCAAAAAACTTTTCATAACTGAGCGCCCAGCCTGCGTATTGGCTAGCCAAACATGCTAATACTGGCTGGCTTGAAGATACAAAGACGGCTTGATTAAACCCTGAAAAACGCGCATCGGCACGTAGCTCTGCCGTTCCCAAACCACCCATACAAATCTCAGCAATCAACCTACCTGCTTCGTCACTACCCAGATGATTAATCCCTGCATCTACAACCGTACAACCTGTTGCATGCTTAGAAACACCTAGTCCTAGCGTTGCTGCCTGTTGCAAAAGCAATTGAAGCAATGGCGCAGACTGCTGATTCACGCTGACTTGATTTTTTATTGTGGAATCCCCTAAATTTTGCACGATTTAACCTTTAAAAAATTGGTTTATTTTTGTTTTAATAGTTGCTGTATATCGATCACTCTAGCTTGTGCCAAAGCTTTTGCAGCGTGCGCCGTTGCAGCTTCAGCAATCACTGTACACACTGGCGCACCACTCTCAATTTTAACCGTTTGTTTGTAGGATGATGGATTATCTTTCACCCATTTTGGCCACTCAATATCACTGTTAACACTTAAGTCTTGATCTGCATACACAATGGCATGCGCTTTACTCAGTGTATTCGCTTTTTTTTGATTTTGAATCAAAGCGTTACCCTGACAAGTCTGTATGTGTTTTTCAAACACATCAGGCATTGCATGCGTGTATAAATCCAGCGTAGCACTGAGTCTGGGGTTAATTTCAAGCACATACACCTGCTCACGGCCTGCATTTTGCCGCACAATCGCATCCAAGCTATTTAAACCACGTAAACCAAACGCTAAGGTCAGCGCATTTGCCGCTTTGATCAACTGCGACTTCACTGCCGATGAAAAATCAGCATTTCCAGCAGCACCGCCATAACGGTATGGCGCATCGGCAGACGCACTTAGCCATTGCAGGTTAAAACCTATGGGTTCAATGGCAAGGCTGTCGGCAACAAACAGTAAAGAAACAGCGTCGCCCTCGATTTTTTGCTGACAATAATTTGTGCCATCTAGGGTTGTGGTAGCCAAATCTAGGTTTTGTATATGGCCACCGCCACATCCCCCGATTGATTTGATTACCATATCCTCAATGTCGTTTGGCAAGGCCACAGATACTGCCGGGTAAGCAATATGCTGCTTTTGCAGCGCAGCAAAAAAAGTGAGCGGATTTTTTACATTTTTGACCACTTCAGCACAGTTGCCAATTAAGGGTAAGCGCTCGGCTATGCTATTTAACAACTCAGGTTGCGCTTCAAAACCACTGCCATACACAACGCCTACAAACGCATTTAAATCAAATTCATCTAATGCCGCTAATAACCCATCTGCTTTAAAGCCATGATTATCGTAAGCGACTATCGATACCTGCTCGCATAAAGCCAACGTTAGCGCATCCGCATAGGCATCGATTGCCGACACGGCATAACCTGCCAAAACAGCAGCTTCAACATACGGCCGCGCCGATAACGCAATAATTAAGACGGATTTTTTAATAGCGTACGTGCCAGATGAAATGCTGCCATAAATTCCAGATATTGAGGTTGCTCAACCTCATGCGCTAACATTTGCTTTAATAGTTGATGTTGTGTTGCATATTTCAGCTGACCAATGGCCAAAGCACCTACGCCTACAATTTGCGTCCCGGCTATCTTGTCGCCATCATTTGTAACATGCAAACCCTGAATACCATTCGGCGGCACCGCGTTCACATCGGCAACCACTTGCAGCTGTTTAGCAGCCAGCAATTGCAGCTCGCTTACCACTTGCACACCCGCTGCGGCAGCACAAATCACAATATCAGACTGCAGCAATACGTCCATCTTCTTGGCTTCATCAGTACCATCAACCGTGCGCAAATTGACTTGATATTGGCTATTCCAACTTTGCGCTTTGCTTGCTACTTTGTTGAGTGAATTGTGTGCCACCAGCTGCACATTAGCCCCGCAGCTTGCGGCAATAATTGCTGCGCAACCACCTACAGGGCCAGTGGCACCAAACACACTCAGCGTTTTACCATTTAGATCTTCATTAAACTTTAACTTCAGTTGCGCTTCAACTTTGGCAATCATTGCTGCAGCGGTAGTAAAGGCACCTGATGGGTCAGCAAATACCGAACATGCAAACGGTGCAAACATAGCGGCCTTGGCTACACTTAGCATTTGCATCGCAAGGTCTATATCGCGTCCACCGATAAAAATGCCCTCGCGCTTTACACCAGATGGGCTGCGCGAAAAAATGGCGTCCTGCGTCAAACCAGCCACTTCAGTCAAATCCACATGGGTGTAGGGCATTATTTTGTCAAACCCTGCATCAAATGCCATATTCACATCGAATGGGCTGGCGTTTTTAGCCGCTGTGAATAAATGCAAAATGCTGGGTTTTTCCATAATCACTACCTTTTATAATTTCAGATGTCAGCAACCGTGACTTGCGCGCCTGTGTTGCAAGCTTGGCAAAGCTGCCATGATAAATTGCTGTCGGTGAATTTTGTTGTTAACACTTGCAAATGCTGCTGTGCGGCGAACTCGGTTTCAAAAATCGCAAAGCCAGTAGGCCCCCATGAGCTTTGACCAAAGCAGGCTAAACCACTTGCTTGCAAGTGGTCCAGCACTTCGCCCACTGCCCTACTCGCATAGCGAC
>NCHI01000072.1 GCA_002281815.1 Methylotenera sp. 24-45-7 | reverse complement strand
ATGTTTCCTTAATTTTTTAGTGTTTAAATTGGTTTGCAAAATTCGGCTTGTACGCAAATGTTATTTTTTGTGCATGATACGCACATGCGACATCTCACACTGTGCGCTACCTCACACAGTGGGTTTATATGAGCAGAGGAGATTGGATCTCGACTGAGTGAATGGTTAATATTTAGAGAGTGCTGTGAGTAGACTGCACTTATTTGCGGACAAATAGTAGTAAAACGCCCGCCACCAAGGCGCCCATACTCATCCAAACCGGTACATTGACCGTTTCTTTATCTTCAATGGACAATTCTATTGGCCCAATTTTGGACTGATGTGTTTCTTTGGTATAACTGAAGCTGCCATACGCCAAACCCAGCGCTCCGGCAATGATCAACACGATGGCTAACATTTTGATTGCGTTCATGCTTTTGCTCCAAACTTGATATGAATTATTTTGTATATAGGCAAGTGTAGTTAGTCAGCTGCTACAGGATAAAGCAGCGTAAAAATTATTTAGCTACAACCTGCGGCAAAACTAATACGCATCGATTAAAGGCGGCGCCCTTGAATTAGACGCACCAATATCACGATTACAGCTACAACTAACAAAACATGTATTAAGCCGCCCATCGTATAAGATGACACTAAGCCTAGCGCCCAAAGAATCACCAAAACAATTGCGATAGTTTCTAACATATTTAGTCCTTATCCATCATTAATGCAAGTAAATCTGCAGGTGCGCTCACAAACATAACTTAATCTAGCCTAGCTGCGGCTCAACACATGGTGTGATTTCTAGGGTTAATAATTCAAAGTAAAAAGTAACATCAGGGTCAAGCTTTTGTCAGTTACAAGCGCCTCACCCATTTTTATGATGTTGATTTAACAGCTTATTGTTTTTTAATGGCAAGGCTGTTTTTCACTGATTTAACGCCTTCAGTTTCTGTGGCAATTTTTACAGCCATGTAAATTTGCGCTTCAGTTTCTACAAAGCCGCTCAGTATCACTGCACCTTGATTCGTCTCAACGCTGACTTTCAGGCTTTTAACGCCCTCTTCTTTCAGCAAGTTGGCTTTTACTTTTGAGGTAATTAAGCTATCGTTGGCTACGCGTTTAACGTTTTTTTGCTCAACTTTTGACTTGTAGTTTGTATATTCTTCTTCATTCAAACTGCCGTCATAATTTGCATCCGCAGCTACAAATTCTTTATTTTTTGCAAACAGTTTTTCTTTTTTTGCTTCAGACTCAGAAAGTGTATTGTTACCGTCGACATCCAAGGCTTTGAATGCTGTGGTGTAGGTGCTTTGATTTGCTTGGTTAAGATTATCTTCAGCAAAAGCTAGTGAACCGTTCATGCTAGCGGCTAATGCCGTGGCAAGTAATGTAGATTTCAAGTAAGTATTGTTTTTCATGGAAATTCCGATCTGTAATATAAATGAACTTAGTGAGAAAATAAGAGAAATGCTTAGCCTAGCCTGTGCGCTAGTAAACATAACCAACTGCTTCAGTTTCAATTATTGACATTTCTTAGCGTGCTTGCCTGCAACACAACAAGTGAAATGTAGACTGGCTTAATTCCATTCCTTATTACATGAATAGAAAATTCCCAAAATAGACCTACCTGAATAATAAACTTAGCTGAATAACTGCTATTGACGATCGCTATCGCCATCCTCGAATCAAAATCCAGTATACACAGATAAACTCAATCACATAGGTTTAATTGGCAAATTACTAGATTCGGCACAATTTAGATGTGTTTCAGTGCGTTTTGCGAGCTTAAAAATGATGCAATTTGTTTACAAATAAAGTGCTAAAAGCGATGTTTAAATCAAGATAATTTATGCTATAGTCTCGCCTGCAATTTGTAGTGCAAATTCTTAGGTCCCCATCGTCTAGAGGCCTAGGACACCTCCCTTTCACGGAGGCGACCGGGGTTCGAATCCCCGTGGGGACGCCATAAAATATGGCTAGTATTGTTACTAATTCAAGTCAGTTATCTAGCGCTCTGTCTTTAATCAGCGTGCAGTCAACATCAACATTATTGTTAATACAAAATAATAATGTTCGTTACACCACATAAGTTACCTAAGTACGATTTATTAGCGCAATATGATGTTTCAAATTTAAGCAAATGTAGTTTTCTCTAGTGTTACATCATCATAATGATCGTTGAGGCAGATTTTGGCAGATGCAAATAGACTAAGTTTCACTCATCTCATACGCGCTTCAATGTTTGTTTGCATCATGCTGCTGGTGGGGTGCACTTCTATACCCACCATGGTGCCAGATATGGCACAGCATGGTAATCGCCCTGTGCAATTAGAGGGTGCGCATGGTCCGCTTAGCGCCAAACAGAGCAAAGCAATTTTAGCCAAACTCAAAAAAGATGGTGATGACACCAATATATTCGATAAGCATCTTGCACTTGAGGCTGAAATTGTTGGTAGCCCGCTGGTTACCAGCAATAAAGTAGAGTTGCTGATTGATGGCCCAGTCACCTATCGCGCAATGCTAGAAGCTATTAAACATGCAAAAGATCATATCAATATGGAAAGCTACATTATTGAAAATGACGAAATCGGCGAGCTTTTTGCGCAAAGCCTGATAGAAAAACAACTGGCTGGCGTGCAAGTCAATTTGATTTATGACAGCTTTGGGTCAAGCAGCACGCCGCAAAGCTTCTTTGATAAACTCAAACAAAGCGGTATCAACGTATTAGAGTACAACCCGATTAACCCGCTCATGTCGCGCAAAGGCTGGCAATTTAACCAGCGCGACCATCGAAAATTATTAGTTGTCGATGGTCAGCAAGCTTTTTTAGGCGGCATCAATATCAGCAGCGTCTATTCCAGTGGCTCTTTTAAAAAAATCAAACCAAACGCGAAGCAGCAGCCTTGGCGCGATACGCACTTACGCATCTCAGGCCCAGTCGTTAATGAATTCCAGACCTTGTTTATTGACACTTGGAACAAACAACATGGCAAACCATTGCCAGATAAAAACTATTTTCCTACGCAACAATTAATGGGCAAAGAAGTTGTGCGCGCAATCGGCAGCACACCGGATGAAGAATTTAGTCAGATATATGCCACCCTACTTTCAGCCATTAATAGCGCTGAGTCTCAAGTGTTTCTGACCAACGCTTATTTTGTGCCGGACATAAAGTTACTGACGGCACTCAAAGACGCAGTTGCGCGCGGTGTTGACACCAGACTATTGCTACCTGACAAAACTGATTCATCGCTGGTTTATTATGCATCACGGTCTTTTTACGATGAGCTGTTGAGCGCTGGAGTCAAAATTTACGAGCGACAAGACGCGCTATTGCACGCCAAAACCGCAGTCATCGATGGCGTTTGGTCTACCATAGGCTCTACCAATTTAGATTGGCGCAGCTTTGTGAATAATCAGGAAATTAATGCAGTGATATTGGGGCAAGATTTTGGTGCGCAGATGCAAGTGATGTTTGAAAACGATTTAGCTGCTTCCAAAGCCATCACATTAGAAGCTTGGCGAAATCGCTCTATCAGTGCGCGCATTAAAGAAAGAGCTGCGCGTATATGGGCTACCTGGCTATAACGCTGAAATAGCCTGCACCGACATCCTAAAACAATGCAGCAGCAACGATGGTATTGTCTTGCTCCTGATAGCACCAGTAGCTGATATTCTCGGTTTTTGATACATACATCGCTTTATCTGATTTTTTAATTAAAGTTTCAATATCGCGCCCGTTTTTAGGTGCCATTGCAATGCCTATGCTGCCATAAATAGACAAGTCGCCAGTTGGTGCGCTAATAGGCATGGCGATTGCATGGCTGATTTTTTCGGCAATCGCACATACGGTTTCTTCTGAGCAATTTTCAATCAATATCGCAAATTCATCACCGCCAAAGCGCATTACACTGTCTGAGGTGCGCAGGGTTTGCTTTAAACGCTCTGCAGTGGTTTTTAGCACCAGATCCCCCACATCATGTCCTAGCGTATCGTTAATATGCTTAAAGCGGTTTAAATCCAGCAATAGCAAGGCGAATGGTGTGCCGGATTTTTGCAGGTTTTGTAGTGCACGATTAAACACCATTAAAAATACACGGCGGTTGCCCAAGCCAGTCAGGTTATCAATATTGGCCTGCTGACTGAGTGGAAATACCATTTTTTTGGTCACAAAATAAATAGCCACCATTGATAGAAAAATGGTGGTGGTGAGCAAGTAGCCTAAAAACTGCTCTGAGCGCTGGTAAGCCTTCATTGCCTTGCTCAGTGGCTTAGCGACTACCACAAATATATCCTGCCCATTCACCGCTGAAATCGGCACTGCAAGCATCATGAACTTATCTTTTTCAGCACTAATTTCTATATTTGTTTTAATTTCGGAAGGTTTAAATCGCCCCACAAAGCTATTGACCAAGCTCGCAGGTAGTGTGCTGGCATGTGTTATCCATGCGTCGCCCTGTTTGGAAATAAAAAAGAAATCCATGTCGGTAAGATCATGCAAATCATTCATGAAGTCTGCACCGATGTCGTAACCCATCGTTAAATCAGCAATATGGTTAGGCGCTCTTACTGCCGAGTTAACGATATGAAACAACTGCTCTCGGCGCTGGTCCCCCTCAACAATCGTCACTGAGGCAAAATGTAAGGCAGATTGTTGATTTAAACCGGTAATGAAAGATTGTGATGCAAGGTCTAAATTGGCAGGTACGGCAGCAATAATCGACTTGGAAGTATCCGACAAAATCACTAAGGTAGCGCTTGCTCTTTCACCATGGTTTTTAAGCATGGACTCTATGGTTAAAGCATCTGAGCCTGCAATGGCGACAGATTCAACAAAACCATAGTCTCTCACCAGCACTTCTGCGGTTTGTTTTAAATGCTGATGTCGCGACTCTAAAAGACGATAAAAAACATGTGCGCCTAGCGTTAGTTCTTCGCTAACCGTTTCTTTGGCAATTTTACGATTGCTATAAATTTGCACGTAAAAAGCTCCAAACTGAATCAATATTAAAATTGAAATCAGCATATAAAGAATCTTTTTACTATCGTAAAAATTGTGCTTCATTAATGGTGATTGGCTTTTAGGTTGGGGTTTTAATGCATATTAGCGCATTAATAGTGTGTATAAAATATTGTTTAATCAACGTCCACCAACTCAAAAGTATTGCGGCCTTTTTGTTTAGCGCGATACAAGGCCTGATCTGCATAACTAATCAGGCTTTCAGAGACGATGAGTTTGTTGGATGTGACCGCGACACCTAAGCTTGCTGTCACTTTTTTAACTGGCCCTTTTTCCAAAATCGCCAAGTGATGGTTGAGTTTTTCAAGAATTAAACTGGCTATTCTTGCAACATCAGAACTTTCTTGCACATCTTCGATGATGATACTGAATTCATCGCCCCCTATTCTGGCCACGGTGTCTGATAAACGTACGGATTCCTTAAGCTTGCTGGCAAACCATATCAGCACCTGGTCACCAATCATATGCCCGTAAGAGTCATTAATCACTTTAAAATAATCTACATCAAGATATATCAGCCCTATTTTCTTGTTGTTGCGCGCAAGTTTACTAATGGCAAACTCTAGCCTGTCGTTAAACAAGGTGCGATTTGCCAAGCCGGTTAATGGGTCTTGCAGCGCCATTTTTCCAAGTTTACGTCTGGAGCGTTCAATATCATCTATCAGTGGTTTTAACTTAAAGCGCATTAGCATCAAACTGAAAATCGTCAGTAAGATAAATATCGGCAATGACGCATAAAACTGATTACGAATTGGCTCATAAAGCTCATGTAAATCAATTTTAACCGCCATGCCCAAGCCAGTTTGACCTACCGGGCCAATGGAGGCCATGACGCGCTCTCTTCTAAAATCAAGTGTAATTGCAGTATCCGTAAAGCCAATTGCAGCGCGTGTCACCGGTAGCGGCTTGCCATCAAGGTAGCCATAATATTTTGCAGGCTGGCTATTCCATCGGAATGGGTAGCAAATTTGATAATCATTTTGTAAGCCACACAACACCAAATCACGCGTGCCAGCTGCGCTAATCGCATTGTTATGAAAGCGCGTAATCTCATCCATGCGCTGCTCCATCACAACATAGCCTAGCAATTCACCTGCGTCGTCAAATTTGGGCACTGAGGTGCGCAATAAATACCCCTCATTCCATAGCAAATAACTGCTTGGATTGGTGAATATCTGAATCGACTGTTGCGAGCGCACGGCCTGACCGGTGCGATAAATCTCAACATGTTGCGGGTCTTCAAGCGAGATCATGATAAAACCGCGATTCAGCGTTTCTATGCTAGTTAAATAGCCCGCTAAATGCAGCTTGGGGTTTTGTCGATACTTTAACAGCACCTCGGTGAATTCTGTTTTATCTGCATTTAAAATGGCAGCTTCGTGATGCAGCGTAAAGGCGGTGTCAAAGTAATCACGTGATTGGTACGCGACTTTTTCTAGTTGATTTGCCATGAGCGACTCAACGCGCTGCTGAGACGATGCAAACGACACCAGCGCCACTATCATCACAATTAACACCAGCAATAACTCTAAGGTCATATAAAGCTTGCTGCCCGTAATTTCATGGCCTGGGTCTTTACGGCTTTTTTGTGTGAGGCTAATCGCTATCGTCAATGCTAAAAATGACAGCGCCGTGGGCAACGCCATTCTATTGTTATGACCAAAACTAGACAGAAACTCAAAGTTAGCTATAAAGCTTAGTACACCTAAACTAGAAAAAATGCCTAGCAAGGTTAAGCAGGCAATCGCGGCATAATAAAAATTTTCCCGCTTGCTGAAACTACCAAACAACATAGCGCCGCCGAGCAAAATAAAGCAAATTGCAGTATTTAGCGCCATGCGGCCAGGGTTTAGCTTGGGGTTGTATTTGTGTAGCTCATTAAAATCCAGCCAGTTGGAATTAAGCCTGAATTCTAATAAACCTAAAGCCCCCGTCACAATTAACGCCAAAGCAATAAACTTTAGAAACAAACGGGCTGCAGTATGCTGATATAAGTTTCGAATAACCACAGCGAGCGCAGCCAGCAAAATACCGGTAGCGGTGCTAATCACCATTTGCTGCTGATCATGCATTAGGCTAGTGAGTATGGGGATATGTAGCGCATGCCCCAAAAGTGCAAGCGCGGAGAAAAACACTGCGATTCCGGCAACAAGTGCCGGTAGATAGTTGGAAGGTGTAGATTGATTAGGCTGCATCTTGTTGTTGGTTTATTTTTTATCTACATCAGTTTTATTTACATCAGTTTAAAAGACATGCAACACACTGTTTTGTTTATAAGTTCATGATAACTTTAATTGCGTTGAAGCTAAATAGTCATACAGCATAATTAAACGAAATTATGTATAAAATTAGCATTTACATGCGATAAATCAATCATTCTTTAACTACTAGAACCATATCTTAAAACGCTTAATAATAAGCCTGTAAATCTATCTTCCACTCTAGCAAATATTGGCGAATTAACAATATGCATTAAATATTAATGTTTATATTAAACACGCGTATTATTTAAATTAATTAAGAGTACAATTAATTTGTGTATTAAACATCGAGGACAAAAATTAATTTGTTGTTGGTGTCAATTTTAATTAACTGGCTCAGCTATGGATAATCATCCGACAGAGTACAACGCAAGCAGCGCAGAAACCGAGCGTCTAAAAGCGCTTTACCGCTATCAAATACTCGATACACCAGCAGACCCATCATTTGATAACATCACCCTACTCGCTTCAAAACTGTTAAATGTTCCGATATCACTGATTTCATTTGTCGATGAGCATCGCATTTGGTCAAAATCGCATCATGGTGTAGAGGTGCAAGAATACAAACGTATCGACGGCTTATGCGCCACTACCATCCTCAATAACTCACCTTATATCGTAGAGAATGCCAGCACCGACCCACGCAGTTGCGAGCATCCTCTGGTAACTCAAGTTGCAGGGGTGCGCTTTTACGCTGGCGTTCCGCTCACCGTTGAAAATAGATTTAATATTGGTACTTTGTGTGTCATTGATTACAAGCCCAGAGAGTTGTCTGCCTCAGAAATTGAAACGCTCAAATTACTCTCTAAAATGGTGGTGGATGTCATTGAGCTGCATGTCAGCCAACTTAAAATTAATGACCTCAACAAAACTCTTAAAACCAGCGAGCATTATTTTCGCTCCATGTTTGACCAAGCTGGAGTTGGTGTATCTATCGCCAATGCCAAAACTGGAGAGTTTGTTCAAACCAATCAAAAGTATCTGGAAATTATTGGCTACGCTGCCGACGAATTAAAAACGCTGGATTTAATGCTGATAACCCATCCGGATGATGTAGAAAAACAAAAAGTC
>NCHI01000209.1 GCA_002281815.1 Methylotenera sp. 24-45-7 | reverse complement strand
CAATGGTGATGGACCATGTGCTGCCGCAGTGAAAGAAACCAAGCTAGTACTTAAGCTTAGTGCGATTAAGGCCAGAAATTTCTTCATTTATTTTTTCTCCAGATTTCTCAATAATTGAGAGGATTAATTCAAAAACAACAACGCATTATAAATGACTCGCCTTATTTATTGAATCTAATTTTATGCTAGGTAATATCAGATCAAGCTGGCTGTCAATTAAACCCGCGATTGATAAGGGCTAAACGAAAATGATTACACTCGGTTGACATTGATTCACGCCTAGCAGCTGTTAAGTCAACATTAATCAAGCGCTATAAACTGCCCAAAGGCACGACTTTTATCACCGGTTTTAATACTAGTCAGTAGGGTGTTGGTTTTAGTATCGATTACGCTTACATTGTTGCTACCCCAGTTTGCAACATAAGCGCGTTGGTTTTTATGATCAATAGCAATGCCTTCAGGCGTGCTGCCTACATTAATGGTGCTGATGGATGCCCCAGTTTGCACGTTTACAACGCTGACGCTGTCATCTTGTGTATTGGTCACATAGAGTAACTTTTCGTCCATATCAAACACTGCACAATAAGGGTGATAACCTACTTTAATCGTTTTTTGCAACAGTGTTTGTGTGTCAATTACACTCACGGTGTCGTCTTGCACATTGACGCTGGCGAGCAGTTTTCCAGACCGGCTTAGCGCTAAGCCAAAAGGGTGTTTGCCAACAGGTATGCGACTTTTAATAGTAAAGCTTGCTACATCAACCACGGCAACGTCATTGCTATCGCGATTAGCGATATACAGCCTTTGATTATCTGGGCTCACTACTAAACCAGCAGGTGCATCTCCAACCTGCAGTACTCTAATCGTGTCTGTTTTCTGGGTATTAATTGCCAGTACGCGATTTTCAAACCAATCCGCAACAAACAGCTGTTTGCTGTTTGGCGACAAGCTAATGCCAACTGGCGAGCCTTGTACTTTAATAGTATCGATGACTTGTTTGTTTTTGGTATTGATAACC
>NCHI01000071.1 GCA_002281815.1 Methylotenera sp. 24-45-7 | reverse complement strand
TATTTGTATAAAGTGGATTTCGCTATACCTGATTCTGCGATGATCATATCTACTCCAGAAGCATGGATGCCACGAGTCTCAAATAATGTTGTTGCTACACTTAATATCTTTTCACGCATTTTTTTCATATCAATTCCTTTTTTAATTCTTTGTATTTACAACGTTAGAATGGGCTATTCATCAACTTTTGCGGATACATACAGTTTGCATAAGTAAGGGCGTTTTTAAGGCTGTCAGCCGTATTGATATCAACCTTGCCTTCGTTTATAAATGAAATAAAAGCCTCACGCTCTTGTGGCTGCAACATCGCAGCCTGAGGAAGCTGGCAGTCACCATTTTTCATCGCTTTGTATAACTCAACAAGGTTGGAAACCGTTTTACTTCCTGCCTGATTGATTGAAGCATCTGCTGTCATGTCCAGCGGATTAGCACCATCGTTTACTGCATTATTTGTGTTTGGTTTCAATAAAACAATCGCGAATCCCATGATCACGATAAACGTCAGAAAATATAATGACATCTGCAATTTCTTGGTTGCATTCTGCGGAGTCAAAAAATTCTTAATGGATTGATTAACCAGCTCCCACGGCTTTTCAGAACTATTCTGCACTTGCAGCTTGATTGCGCCTATCACTAAAAAAAGAATCTGGTCAGACACAATCTCGGCGTTATCTAGCTTCAGCCGGGATGTTTCTGTTTCAATCAGATTTTTCAATATCTGAATATCATCAATTGAAAGATCAGCTTCTTTTCCGTTGATGACTTTACCGACGCGTTGTTTATTCCAATTGCTCAAGATGCCGGACAGGCCAGTTAATCTGGCGACCGGAGATTTTCCAGTTTTCTGGAATTGCATATTAAAACTATCTGACTTTAGAAACTCAGTGGCCATGATTTTCAATATCTTAAATTATTTATAAAAAAACACTTGCAATCTAAAAACTTATATAGCAAACTAAAAAAACGAACAGACCTGTCTGGATATTAAACGATTATTCTGTTAATCGCAACTATAAACCTATTTATTATTCTGAGGAATTTATGAAAACTGCAACGATTGATAATCAGCTTGCTGACTGGCGCGATAAAGCCCTAAAGCTGGAGTCAGAAGTTAAGAAAGTCATTGTCGGTCAAGATAAAGCTATCAAGCTGATGAACATAGCTATTTTTGCACGCGGACATGTTTTGCTTGAAGGCGGTGTTGGTGTTGGTAAAACAACATTACTGCAAGCCATTACGCGTGGCATAGGCGGTGCGTATGAGCGTATCGAAGGTACGGTTGATCTAATGCCAAATGATCTTATCTATCACACATTCCTTGGTTCAGACGGTCGTCCACAAATTGACGAAGGTCCGTTATTGCGTGCTGGTGAAAACCTGTCAGTTTTCTTTTTTAATGAAATCAATCGCGCCAGACCACAAGTTCATGCCCTGATGCTCCGAGTGATGGCAGAGCGCCATATCACGGCTTTCAGGAAAGAGTATCGTCTACCTCACATGCTTGTTTTTGCCGACCGCAATCAAGTGGAAAAAAATGAGACTTTCGAAATTCCATCTGCGGCACGGGATCGTTTCATGATGGAAATTCCGATTGAAATTCCTGAGGATAGAGAAATCCGTAAATCATTAATTTTCAATACACGGTTCCAGCATGCGGAAAAACTCACACAGCAAGTGGAAAGCGAGATTTTGCATTTTGATCAGCTGAATGACTTTTCTGATCATTTACAGAATCATATTCAGACCAGCGATGTGATTGAAGAATATGCACTCGACCTATGGGATGCCACACAGAACCCTGTAAAGTACGGGATTAAGCTGGATACTGTAGATGTCAGCAAGCTGATTCAGGCTGGCGCCAGTCCGCGTGGTATGGCTATGCTGTTAAAAGCGGCAAGAGTACACGCCTGGATGATGCAGCGAGAAGATTTATATCCTGAAGATATTCATGCCGTGTTCCATGAAATCATTTCACATCGATTGGCCTTTAACTCGATGTATGAGAGCCGCAGAACTGCTCTGGCGCGCGAGCTAAGTGGGCATATCCTAAGCCAAGTAACCGTTCCAGCCAGAGTGTAGTGATGATAGCGAATTACGTAAAGCCGTTTGCTTATTCAACGCCATGGAAATCCAGCAGTGTGCATTTCGGTGACCATCGTGGCACACAGCGTGGATTAGGGGATGATTATCGGGGGAATGTGTCACTGGTAGATTACCCTGATGCAAGACGTATGGATTTGCGCCAGACCTTGCGCGACCCCTATGAACAAATTCAGGTAAAAACGTTTAACCAAAACAATACGACCCCTTTGTTTGCAATATGCGACGTTTCCAGCTCAATGCAATTTGGATCTAAGCAACGCAAGCTGGAACTCGCCATGCATATTGCTGCTTCAATCGCTTATTCCGCACATGGCATGGGTGATTTATTCAGCTTAATTGCTTATAACAACCACGTCATTGAAGACCTGACATTGCCCTTAAGTCACCATCTATTCAACAGCCTTGAAGTCATTGACCAGCTTAGTGATTACCAAAGCAAACTCGCTGGTTCTGAAGGTGTTGCAGACGTGCCAATGTACTTGAGTCAGCATCGTTCTTTGGTATTTTGGATTTCAGACTTTCATATGCCGCTGGAGTTGATTGAAAAAACCTTGAATGCGATGTCGGCACATCAAGTAGTACCTATTGTGTTATGGGATGACCGCGAGCACAAGAATCTTCCGCAGTTCGGATTCGGAAATCTGATAGACCCGGAAACAGGCTTGGCGCGTACATTGTTTTTCAGAAAATCGTTACGTGATCAGTTTATTGAAGCATTTAACACAAGGCGAGAAGCACTTGATCGCCTGTTTTTAAAGTTTGATTATCCGCCGCTATATCTTCAGGGAGAGTTTAACCCTGAAGTTCTTACTAATTATTTCGAACAATATACATAAGCTTATGATGACCTTACTACCAAAATTACTGCTGCTTATCGCATTGCTGTTTCAAAGCGCGTTTATCTACGCTGAGGATAACGCAATAGCCATTTCAAACCTTACCAATCCGGCACGAAGTACTGGTATTCAAATCGGCGACGTATTGCAAAGAAGCATGACGTTTGAGACGGCGACACCGCAGAATATGATTAGCAAAGCATTGCCCGCCAAAGGTACGCGCAATGATGAGGTGGAATTGATTGCCGCAAGCATTGTACGTTTGAAAGAAGGTAGCAAAAATCAATATAAACTTGAGTTGAACTATCAGGTGTTTACCAACGCCACAAGATCCAAGGTAATGGCACTGCCTGCACAAACTATCAAGATATCCAGCACTGAACAACTCGTTTTTCCGGCATGGCGCTTCTGGTTCTCGCCACTGGTTGAGACTAGCATTGTTAATGCAAAGTCTAACGTGCAGCCTCAAGTAAAAGCGCCGACTATTGATCTCAATCAGCATGCACTGGGTTTAAAGGTATTTTCTGTAATGCTGATACTTTCAATAATCGGCTTGATTTATGTGAATGCCGATACCCAATGGTTACCGTTCTGTAAAGGTAACTTTGCACGTGCGCATAAACAAATAAAGCGAATCAGCAGAAGCAAAGTGACTGATATAAACAGACTTAAAAAAGCGTTATTCAGCTTGCATGCGTCATTTAATAAAACCTACGGCCGCAATCTATTCGCTAATGATGTTGATGACTTTGTCTCCCAACACCCAAAATTCAAGCCCTTGCAGCAGCAGATACTGGAGTTTTTTAGCTTATCGAATCAATCACTTTTTTCTCGTCATCGCCAGGATGATCGCGAGATGCTGCTGAAACTTCTGTCCATCAGCAAAAGTTTAAGAGATTGTGAAAGAGGTGTTTGATGACATTACTTAATCCATGGGCCTTACTTTTGTTGCCCATCATAACTATTCCATTTTGGCTTAAAAGCAGTCAGGGGCAGATGTATTCTTGGCTGGATATCGTGCCGCACGACAAGTTTTCTGAAACAGCCAACTTGATTTTGAAGATCATTACATCGCTGCTTTTGGCATCTATTGTGATTGCACTGGCATCACCTCGTGGCCCAGACCAGAAAATTACTAAAACTGGTAAAGGTGCGCAAACGGTTATGGTGATTGACCGCAGCGTCAGTATGGACCATCCATTTGCTGGTAATGCCAGTAGTGGAAGAGCTGCAGAGATTAAATCGGCAGCAGCCAGAAGGCTGATCACAAAGTTCATTGATTCAAGACCTGATGACATGATGGGTGTAGTTGGCTTCACCAACTCAGCATTGTATGGCGTCAAAATCACTAGCAATCGAGATGCCATTCATGCAGCTATTAATGCTGCAACAAGTTCTGCGCTGAATCAAACCAATATTGGTTCTGGTCTGACTCAAGCAGTGAGCCTGTTTGATACCATCGAAAACTCAGGCTCGCGAGCGATCATTCTGCTCTCTGATGGAGCTGGCAAAATTAGCCCGCGCGTAAAACAGAAAATCAAGGAATCGCTGGAGACCAGAAAGCTCAACTTGTATTGGATTGTATTACGTGAGCCCGATGACATCAGCATATTCTCACCAACTAATAGCCAGTTCGCAGAGGGTTCAGAGCCTTCACCTATAGAATTGGATAAGTTCTTCAAGTCACTCCGGATTAAATATAAAGCCTATGAGGCTGATAATCCTGCCGCCTTGCAGTCAGCCATACAGGATATTAATGCACGTGAAAAAAAGAAAATTCAATACTCAATCTCCATACCTGGGCATGATTATGCAGTTGATTTTATTGTGATCGCTCTTTTCTTGAGCTTATTGATTTTAGTTGCTAAAAATTTGAGGGTACATTCATGGCAAGTCGAATAAATATAATTAACGGGGCATTGGCAGTGTTTTTATTAGCTGGCTTAGCTGGTACTGGCTATGAAATTTATCAATACCGAAATATTCAGGCTATCAACACTACGTTGCAATCAGGTCAGGTATTAAAGAATGATGCATACCCCTTACATGCTAAATTTTCTGCAGCCTATTTTCAGGGTAGCAAAGAGGACTATAAGCATGCGGTACAGTCTTATGGTCAGGCTCTGGAGATACAATCAAAATCTGGCATTCCTGATGCTGTGCTTCAAGGACGTGTTCAGTACAACATCGCAACGAACCTGTTTTTATTTGGCTTGAGTCGAGATTTGAATGACGATGGATCACTTAAAGAAGAAACTAAATACAGTTTTACGCAGGCAAAAGCTGCATTTGAACAGTCGCTTAGGTTAAACCCAGAGGATCGCCGGGCCAAATTCAATCTTAGCCTGTTAAATTCAGTAACCCCGATTAATATGAAAAACGCACCTAAAGATCAATCTGGTGTTGAACTCAGTAATTTACCGGTTGGCTTGCCATGAATAAGTTCATATCCCTCTTAAAAAGTAACTACGAGAGTTTGTTGCTGATTGTTGTCGTTTTGTTATTGCTTCTTGCAATTTACAAACCGCAAATTCAGCTTAAGCAGGATGTGCACAATTATCTGCTAGTTGCGGATGTGTCACAAAGCATGAATGCGCAGGATCTTAAGTTAAACAATAAGACAATTAGTCGATTGGATTACACCAAGCATCTGATGAAGCGCGTTGTTGAAACCTCTTCATGTGGGACCTATATTAGCTTAGGTGTGTTTGCAGCTGAAAATGTTGGTCTACTGCTAATGCCACTAGAAGTTTGTGCAAATTACGATGTGATCACAGACACCATTGATCATTTGGAATGGAGGATGGCATGGCGCGGTAATAGTCGACTAAGTTTTGGCATTAAGTCGGCCGAGAGTATGTTTGATTACTTGAACATTCCAGCAACAATGCTTTTTTTTACAGATGGTGACGAGGCACCTAAAGTTAATGCTATTAATAAGTTGGATTTAAGTGGTGTGCAAATAGGTAAGAACTTATTGTTTGTTGGCGTGGGTGGGTCTCAACCTGTACCAGTACCAAGATACAACTCAAGCAATAAGTGGGTTGGTTATTGGTCATCTGAAACTAAAGAAAATTCGGCAGGTGCGGTAGGAGATACCTACAGTGATACCAGCAAAGACGAACCAGATCCAATTGTAGCATATGCCGAGTTTGACCGTTATCTATCCCAGCTTGATTCTGAATACCTGAAACAAGTATCAGAGGAAATCAAAGGCGGCTATATAGAGGGCAAGGATACTCAAGAGTTCTATTCATATATTCAATCTCAAAAGCCATCTGCGAGTTTTGTGACAGCGTATTCATTGAAGTGGTTGTATTTAACATTGGCAGTATTGATGATTCTGCTCATTTATGCACCAAACATAATTTCGCTCAAAGTTCTAAATAAATTTAACTACAGTAAGAATTAGCTATGGCAAATTCTACTAAAGTTCACCAGGTTCAACTTCATGTATGTACGCAGCAACGATATGCCCCTAATCCGAATTGTTGTGCAAACAAGGGTAGCAACGCACTAATAGAAGCTCTCAGACAAGAAGCATTGAATAATAATATGGATGTTGAGATCGTTGCTACTAAATGCTTGCTCCGTTGTGATGATGGCCCGAATATCAAACTTATACCCAGCAATAAGATTTGGAGTCATGTTTCTGCAGAGTCGATCCCTAGCATTATTCAAGAATGCAAAAAAACATCTATTAACTATTGAAAACAGACAGACCTTTCTGTATTATTTTGATGTGGTACTTTTATTCTGAAAACAGGGAGAAATTTAATGGAAATTTTATTGGTAGGTTCTGCAGCATGTATTACAGCTTTGATTGTGTCTGCTTGGTTAATGACTTTTGCGAAGTGGTTTCCAATTCCAGGGGTGGATGAATTCTTGATTGACTATAAAACAATGATCCGTGCGCACGTGGACTACGCTCTAATGGCTCTGTTCTGTGTGGGATTTTATGGATCAGGTGTAAACCTGCCAGTAATTGCTTGTTGGTGTGTAGCTATCGGTGGATTTACTAATCCGACCATTTTCACTATCGCAGCCTTCGATACAAACTTCTGGGAAAAGAAGAAATGGAAAGTATTTACCGCTCTTAGCTTTGTAGTTTCTTCAGTAGGCTTTATGTGGGTCGCCTATACATTTATTCTACATGTCATTGCATAGTCAGAGCATTGAAAGCTTGGGGGGAATCATGTCTTTATTAAAGATTGTAGCTTTGCCACTAAGGTTCTTTGTTCAATTATTTGAAACCTTTTGTACTAACACGGTTAAGATAATTTTGATGTATTTTTCAATATACGAATATTGAGAAGTTGCTAAACAGAAAGAACAGCCGGAGTGGAATCTTCCGGCTGCTCTTTTTTAAACTAAGTGGAAATTTATTAACCACTTAAATAAGGCCCAAGTTGATGGGATGATCGCTTAAATTAATTATTAAGAATCCCTTGCGTCATAATTGAGTTAACCTCAGATGACAGTCGGCTTTGCGGCCCCGGATGCAGTAGATACTTTTTAGCCTCATAATTGAGGTTAAAGAGGAGCATTCAATGAGCAATAAAAGATTCACTTAGGAATTCAAATTAGAAGCGGTTAAATTGATTAAGGAACGTCAATATTCCGCAGCCGAAGTATCCGCCAGACTTGGCGTATCCACCCATAGTCTTTATGCCTGGATCAAGAAATACGAGCAACCTGAGCCAGTTAGAATCGCAGCTGCAGACCAACAAGCAACGATTAAAAAACTACAAGCTGAATTAAAACGAGTGACTGAAGAGCGCGACATCCTAAAAAAGGCCGCCGCGTACTTTGCCAAAGAATCCCTGTAAGGTACGCATTCATTCATAAGCATGAGGCTGAATACGCTATCAGCAGCTTGTGTAGCGCCATGAATGTCAATCCAAGCGTATGCATGGCGTAAGTCTCCAATATCAAACCGCCAGCATGAAGATAATCGCCTACTGGGATGAATTAAGCAGTTCTGGCTGGAAAGCGGAGGCGTATATGGCTATCGTAAAATTACGGATGACCTAAAATACATCGGTGAACGGTGCGGCAAGCATCGTGTTTATCGGCTCATGCGCACTGAAGGACTGCGCTTTCAGACCGGCTATCGAAGTCGGTCTGGTGGACAATATAGCCGTCCATATGTTGTTGTTCCGAACTATGTTGCGCGGCAATTTAATATCACAGAACCTAACAAGGTGTGGGTAACGAATATTACCTATATCCGAACATACGAAGGCTGGCTCTATCTTGCCGTGGTGCTGGATCTGTTCTCGCGACAAGTGATTGGTTGGTCAATGCAGCCGCGCATGGAAAGCGATCTGGTGATTAACGCATTATTGATGGCTGTGTGGCGCAGGCAGCCAGGTCAAGAGGTGATCATTCATTCGGATCAAGGCAGTCAGTTTAATAGTTACGAATGGCAGGATTTTTTGAAGGCGCATGATCTCTGTGCCAGCCAGAGTCGCCGCGGTAATTGCTATGACAACGC
>NCHI01000070.1 GCA_002281815.1 Methylotenera sp. 24-45-7 | reverse complement strand
TTGCGCCCAATGATGAAAGCCAGAGTAGGGCGTATTATCAGCATTTCATCAGTGGTTGGCCACATGGGTAATGCAGGCCAAACCAATTATGCCGCTGCCAAAGCAGGCATGACCGGGTTCACTAAATCTTTGGCTGCAGAGGTAGGCAGCCGTGGTATTACAGTCAATTGCGTGGCACCGGGCTTCATTGAAACTGACATGACGGCTGAGTTGCCTGAAGATATCACCAATAAAATGCTAGCGCGTATTCCGGTTGGGCGCTTAGGCTCTGTAAAAGAAATTGCCGCTACTGTTGCATTCTTAGCTTCACCAAGCGCAGCTTACATTACTGGTGAAACTATCCATGTGAACGGTGGCATGTTGATGGTTTAATCGCAGCATATTTGTTGCAAAACTGTTAACGAAGTTTTTGTATTCTTGATTAGTTTTGGTAGAATACTGCATTAGCTGAATTATTTTATATAAAGGCTATTTTTTATAAAAGGGGTAATTAGATGTCTGACATCGAACAACGCGTTAAGAAAATTGTTGCTGAACAACTAGGTGCAAATGAGTCTGATGTTAAAAATGCATCATCATTTGTTGATGATTTGGGTGCTGACTCATTGGATACAGTAGAGTTGGTGATGGCGTTAGAAGAAGAATTTGACTGCGAAATTCCTGATGAGGAAGCAGAAAAAATCACTACAGTTCAATTAGCGATTGATTACATCAATACTAACCTCAAATAATTTCAAATTAAAGCAGTAAGCTCGTTCTGGGCTTGCTGCTTTTATCTTTTTTGTTTCTAAAATCTTGTCTTTGAGACTATTCACATGACTAAACGTAGAGTTGTCGTTACGGGTCTTGGCGTTGTTTCACCAGTTGGTATTGGTGTAAACACCGCTTGGGATAACCTTTTGGCTGGTAGATCTGGCATCACGCAGATTACCAAATTTGATGCCAGTGCTTTTGCATCAACCATCGCTGGTGAAGTTAAAAACTTTAATGTTGAAGATTATCTCAGCGCAAAAGAAGCTAGACGCATGGACACGTTTATTCAATATGGTCTGGTTGCCGCGATTGAAGCCGTGAAAGATTCAGGCATTGAAGCCACTGAAGAAAATGCAGAGCGTATCGGTGTATCAATTGGCTCTGGTATCGGCGGTATGCAATTCATTGAAGATACCGATGCGCTTTATCAGGAATCTGGCCCACGCAAGATTTCACCATTTTTTATCCCTGGCACTATTATCAACATGATTTCAGGCAACTTGTCGATTATGTTTGGTTTTAAAGGTCCGAACGTAGCAATTGTGACAGCTTGCACTACAGGTACGCACTCGATTGGCGATGCGGCACGTATGATTGAATACGGTGACGCGGATGTCATGGTGGCTGGCGGTGCCGAAGCTGCAATCACACGTTTAAGTGTAGGTGGCTTTGCTGCTGCACGCGCACTGTCAACGCGAAATGATGACCCGGCGACTGCCAGCCGCCCGTGGGATAAAGACCGCGACGGCTTTGTAATTGGCGAAGGTGCTGGTGTTTTGGTGCTAGAAGAGTATGAACATGCCAAAAAGCGCGGCGCAAAAATTTATGCTGAACTCAGTGGCTATGGCATGAGCGCTGATGCTTATCATATGACAGCCCCCAATATGGATGGCCCACGTCGTTCTATGCGTAACGCCATGCAAAATGCGGGCATTAATCCTGATCAAGTGCAGTTTGTGAATGCGCATGGTACATCAACGCCGTTAGGCGACGCTAATGAGACCAATGCGATTAAAGCAGCCTTTGGTGAGCATGCTTACAAGCTAGTCGTTAACTCAACAAAATCAATGACTGGTCACTTACTAGGTGGCGCTGGTGGTCTGGAATCTGTGTTCACAGTGTTGTCAGTGCATCATCAAGTTTCACCGCCAACTATCAATATTTTCAATCAAGATCCGGATTGTGATTTAGACTTCTGTGCTAACACTGCACGTGATATGAAAATTGAATATGCACTAAAAAACAACTTTGGTTTTGGCGGTACTAACGGTAGTTTGGTATTCAAAAAAGTTTAAGTTGTTCAAGATGTTCTTAAGCCCGCTTTTATGATGAAAGTGGGCTTTTTTATTGACTTTTGAGATGGTGCAATAAAGCGCGCTATGGTTTAATTACGGCTATGGTACATAAACAAACATCTCTGATTAATGGTAGTTTTGAGCAGGCAATTTCAGCTTTAGACCGTGGTTTTTCTTATGGAGATGGCGTGTTTCGTACCATGCGTGTTCATAATGGTCTGCCTGTTAATTGGCCATTTCATTATCAGAAGTTAGTGGCAGATTGTGCTGTGATTGGCATTGTTTGCCCGAGTGCAGAGCTGCTGATGAGTGATTTTCAAAAGCTGTTTGAACAAGAGCTGTTTTTAGAAGATAGCCATCAGGTCGCAAAAATAATCATCACGCGCGGTGAAGGTGAACGCGGCTATGCGCCACCGGTAATCACAGTGCCTACACGCGTGCTGATAAAATCTAATTTACCGCATTATTCGACAGCTCATAGTCAGCAGGGTGTGCAGTTGCATGTCTGCGACACCAAGCTGGCAGCGCAGCCCAAACTGGCAGGAATTAAACACCTTAACCGTTTAGAAAACGTGATTGCGCGCATGGAGTGGCGTGATGAGGCTATTTTTGATGGTTTGATGATGAATCAAGCGAATCAGGTCATTGAATGTACTATGAGCAATATTTTTGTGCGTTTGGGAAATCAGTTAATCACACCAGATTTATCACAATGCGGTGTTGCCGGCATCACTAGGCAGCGTATCTTGGGTTTGGGTTTGGTGCTGGGCTTGACGATTTCAATACAAGAAATTAGTTTCGAGCAGTTGCTGGATGCAGATGAAGTGATTGTATGCAACAGTCTATATGGTGCTTTTCAAGTGACTAAAGTCGCTGACAAAATCTGGGTTAAACAAGGTTTGGCCGACAAAATAAGAAATATCGTTATTCATGATTAAACACATAAAAAAATCCATATGGCTTAGCATCATTGCAGCTTTTGCATTAGCCGCATGGCTAACTTATTTTGCGGTTGCTCCATTGAAATTGCAGCCTAGCAGCCAGGAAATATCCATTCAAGCCAAAAGTGGTCTGCGCAGCATTGCAAATCAACTGGTGATGCAAGGTGTTTTAAAGGAACCCTGGCGTTTTATTTTATTGGCCAAGCTGCTCAACAAAGAACAATATCTTCAAGCAGGCAGTTATACCCTCAACAAGAATATATCGCCATATCAGCTTTTACTGTCGTTAAATCACGGCAAAACCACGCAGGGCAGTATTACTTTTATCGAAGGCCGTACTTTTGCGCAAATGCGTGAAAAGTTAGCCATTAACGATGCGGTCAAGCAGACAATTACAGGCATGTCGGATGTTGAAATCATGCGCGCGATTGGTTCGCAACATCGGGTGCCTGAAGGGTTGTTTTTTCCGGATACATTCTATTTTGATAGAAATACTACAGACCTTGAATTATTGAAAACCAGTTACGCTGCCATGCAAACAAAGCTGGAAAAGGCATGGCAGGGCAGGGAGTCTGGCTTGCCCTATAAAACCAGTTACGAAGCGTTGATTATGGCTTCCATTATAGAAAAAGAGACTGGAAAAGCGAGCGAGCGGCCAATGATTGCCGGGGTTTTTGTAAATCGCATGCGTATTGGCATGCGTTTGCAGACCGACCCTACAGTCATTTATGGGATGGGGGTCAGGTTTGATGGCAATATCCGTAAAAAAGACTTAAGTCTAGATACGCCATATAACACTTATACTCGCGGTGGTTTGCCGCCTACGCCTATCGCAATGCCCGGCTTGGCAGCGATAGACGCTGCTTTGCACCCTGCTAAAACCAAGGCGCTATATTTTGTGGGTAAGGGTGACGGTAGCCATGAGTTTTCTAACAGCTTAAGTGATCACAATCGTGCCGTAGTGCGCTACCAACTCAAGAAATAACAACATGACAGCCAAGTTTATTACACTAGAAGGTATGGATGGTGCAGGTAAAAGTACGCACATTCCAGCTATTATTCAAATGCTTGCAGCAAGAGGGCGTGAGGTAGTGTCTACGCGTGAGCCTGGCGGTACAGAATTAGGTGAGCGATTACGCGAACTGTTACTGCATGAGGCGATGCATCCTGAAACAGAGACCTTATTAATGTTTGCCGCGCGGCGTGAGCATGTCGTGCAAGTTATTCAACCCGCACTGGCAAGAGGTGCCTACGTGCTATCCGACAGGTTTACTGATGCCACTTATGCCTACCAATGCGGCGCTAAGGGCGTGTTGGCAGCTAAAATTGAACAGTTAGAGCAGTGGGTGCATCATGATTTGCAGCCCGACATGACTTTGCTGTTTGATGTACCCGTAGAGGTGAGCGTTGCTAGACTAGCTGGCGCATGCAGCCCAGATAAATTTGAACGAGAATCGGCAGAATTTTTTACAAAAATTCGTAATGCTTATCTGGAGCGCGCCAACAAAAATCCTGAAAGATTTTTTATTATAGACGCTAGCAAGCCTTTAGAAGAAGTTGCTAAATCAGTTAAAGATATCATTGCAACTCTATAATTAAAAACAATATATTTAATGTCAAAATTTAATCCTATATACCCATGGCAAAATGCGCTTTGGCATAGCTTGACTCAAAGTCGCTCAAAACTACATCATGCTTTTTTGATGTATGGCCGTGCTGGGGTGGGTAAATATGATTTTGCGCTAAACTTCAGTCAATCATTACTGTGCCCTAATAAAAACGAAACTGGGCACGCTTGTCAGCAATGCGCCAGCTGTCATTGGTTTAGCGATGAAAGTCATCCTGATTTTCGCCTGATTACGCCTGAACAAAACGATAGTGCTGATGAGGATGTGAGCTCTGCAAAAAAAACCAAGAAAAAAACCCAGATTTCAGTCGCACAGATTCGTGAGTTAAGTGACTTTTTAAGCCTAAGCAGTCATCAAAGCAGTGGACTGCGTATTGTTTTAATACATCCAGCAGAAGCATTAAATTTAGCCGCAGCTAACGCTTTGTTGAAAATGCTAGAAGAGCCTGCGCCTGATGTGGTGTTTATTTTAATAGCACATCAATTGCAACGGCTTTTGCCTACAGTGCTTAGCCGTTGTCAAAAAATCAAAATGCCTATTCCAGATCAAACCCAAGCTTTAGGTTGGCTTAATGCCAATGGCGTGAGTAACGCTGCACAGCAATTAGCTTATATGGAGGGTTCACCCATTAAGGTGTTTAATGAGCAGGCTGATTTTGCGCATCTAACGCAAATTTGGGGTCAGCTAGCGCTAGGACAAAAGCTGGATCCGCAGTTTGTCGCACCGCTTGTGATTGCGCACTCAGTAGAAATGGGCGTGATTGCAATTCAGAAATGGATTTATGACATTCTTGCCGTCAAACTCAGTCAGCAAGTGCGCTATCATCTGCAGCATGCTAATGCTTTGCAAGCCTTGGCGGAAAAGGTAAACTTGGGCAAGTTGTTTGACTTTCAGAAAAAAACGAATGAACTTCGCAAGCTAGCTACGCATCCGCTAAATCATGAATTGCAAATGGAAAGCTTGTTGGTCGATTACACCAAACTTTTTAGAGTTTAATTAGAACGCGTAGCATCTAGTTATTGTCATTAAAACGTATGTTAAATAATGTACTCAGGTAAAAAACACGATGGCCGAAAATATACAAGACGAGAATAAAAGCATAGGTAACTTAAAGCCAGGTGTGTTGTCGCTTGCGATTAAAGAAAAAGTTGCACTTTATGCGGCTTATATGCCATTTTTGAAAAGCGGCGGTCTGTTTATCCCTACTAATAAGCCGTTTCAGATGGGTGAGGAAGTATTTATGCTACTTAGCCTGCTAGATGACCCATTAAAGTTGAAAGTGGTTGGTAATGTGGTATGGATCACTCCAACAACTCAAGGTAGCAAACCGCAAGGCATAGGTGTGCAATTCAATGAAAAAAATGGCGGCATGGAAGCGCGCAACAAAATTGAAGCTTTGCTCGGTAATGTATTAAGGTCTACACGACCAACTCACACGATGTAATCTTATTAAATGGTGTTTAACCCAATATGCTTGTAGATTCGCACTGTCACCTAAACTTTCCTGAACTCGCTGAAAATCTTCCTCTTATTAAAAATGCAATGCAGGAAAATCAAGTAGGGCATGCCCTGTGTATTTCTGTCACTTTGCCTGATTTTCCGCAAGTATTGGCGCTTGCTGAAACAAACGAAAATTTTTATGCAACTGTTGGCGTTCACCCAGACTATGAAGACATTACAGAGCCCACGGCAGACGAATTGATTCGTTTGGCGAATCACCCCAAAGTGATTGGTATTGGAGAAACTGGACTGGACTATTTCAGACTAACTGGCGACTTAGAGTGGCAGCGCATGCGTTTTCGTACCCATATTCGCGCTGCAATTGCGTGCAATAAGCCCTTAATCATACATACGCGTAATGCAGCAGCTGATACGATTCGCATCATGCGCGAGGAGGGTGCTCAACAGGTTGGTGGTGTGATGCATTGCTTTACCGAAACCCTAGACGTTGCGATGGAGGCAATTGAGCTAGGGTTTTACATCTCGTTTTCAGGCATCGTTACATTCAAAAATGCTACTCTAATTAAAGAGGTTGCCAAACAAGTGCCTCTTAATAGAATTTTAGTCGAGACGGATTCGCCTTATCTAGCTCCGATTCCGTTTCGTGGTAAAACCAATCAGCCGAGCTATGTGAAATATGTAGCTGAAGAAATCGCGAAACTACGTGAGATTAGCTTTGATGAGCTTGCAGCGGCGACCACACAAAACTTCTTTAATTTGTTTCGGCATGCGCATCGGTAGTTAATGACTAATGATGCATTTAATGAAACCTAAGAAAGCTACCGCATGCAGTTAACCATGTTGGGCGTAGGATCCAGTGCGGGCACTCCTATGATAGGCTGTCAATGCGACACCTGCCAATCTAATGACCATCGCAATAAAAGAACGCGCTGTTCAAGCTTAATTACGCTGGATAATGGAAAATCTATTTTAATTGATACTGGCCCAGATCTGCGCCAGCAGGCTTTGAGAGAAGGGTTGAAAAGTGTAGATGCTGTGCTTTACACGCATACGCATGCAGATCATATGCACGGTATTGACGACCTTAGAGCGTTTTGCCAAAGGCAGCGTGCGCAAATTCCACTTTTTGGCAGCTCGCAAACCGTAAGTCATATTACTGAAAAATTCGGCTATACCTTGCGTGAGCCGGGCAATTTTTGGGATTTGCCAGTTCTGAAGGCCCATGCAATCAGTGCTCCATTTGAATTGTTTGGTACATTAGTGACGCCAATTCCGGTTAAGCATGGTAATAGTGATATTTATGGCTACAGAATAGGTAACTTTGCTTACATTACCGATGTTTCAGAAATTCCTGACAGCTCGATTCCACTATTAGAAAATCTAGAAGTATTGCTACTTGATTGTTTAAGGCTTGATGCCCATTACAGTCATATCAATTTGGAACAAAGCTTGCGTTATGCAAGTCTTATCAAAGCTGAAACTACTTATCTGATACATATGACGCATGAGCTAGAGTACGCGACACTCACAGCAGCATTACCAGACGGTGTTAGTGTCGGATATGATGGGTTGAAAATTAATATAAAAGCGTCAACTTTAATTAGCGAGCAGTCGTTATGCTAATAGCGTATTAAATGAGATAATATCAGGCTGAATTTTGGAGATAAACATGCAATCTACATTAAAAAAATTATTAACCATCGTCATGGCGACTTCAATATTAGCCTTGGCAAGTCAGGTAAGTGCAGCACCAGCTAAAAAAACATATACCGAAGATGAGTTCATTGGGTCGTTTAGTGGCAAATCTAAAAAGGTAGTGGTTGATAAACTGGGTCAGCCTTTTAAAAAGGAATTATCAGTTAAACCATCTGGCGCTTCTACAGTACTCATGCGAGCAGGCGCGGATGAAAAGAAATCTAAGCCAGTTAAAGTCGAGATGTGGTACTACAGAAATATTGTGAAGTATGATCCTAAGCGTACTTACAAAGAAACAGAAGTTACGCTGGTAAACGACAAAGTGATGAACATAGCGTTTTTTAATAACCGATAGGGTTGGCGCTTAACTAGTTCAAATAAACAGCAGCTTTATTTTGACTGCTGTTTATTTTTAATTACTCACTTCGTATAATGTATATTATGTAAAATCAGTGCCAAGTCTGTAACCAAGAGTTAAAGTCGGTTACCGGGATGGGTTTTGTCATGTAATAGCCTTGCCCATAGTCGCAACCCATCTCGTCTAGCAAGCCCCAGGTATCTAGGTTCTCAATACCTTCTGCCACCACTTTAAGCCCCATGTTATGTGCAAGCTCAATGGTTGAGTTTACGATGATGCGATCGTTTTCATTTTGCTGCATGTGCATGACAAATGATTTATCAATTTTTAGCTCACTTACAGGCAGCTCTTTTAAATAAGAAAGCGAAGAATAACCTGTACCAAAGTCATCTATTGAAAGCTTC
>NCHI01000069.1:8568-16996 GCA_002281815.1 Methylotenera sp. 24-45-7 | reverse complement strand
AACATTGATTGCGCCAATCGCGATGGAAGAAGGCTTACGCTTCGCTATCCGTGAAGGTGGTCGTACTGTTGGTGCTGGTGTTGTAGCTAAGATTATTGAATAGTTGCTTTAGTGCAGCTCGCATCGAGTTTTGATGCAGTTTGAAGTTGTGCAACAACCCGCGCAACTTCAAATTAAAAGTGTTTGTGTACAGGCCAATAGCTCAATTGGTAGAGTATCGGTCTCCAAAACCGAGGGTTGGGGGTTCGAGACCCTCTTGGCCTGCCAATGTATGATGGATTTAATTCCTTGAATAACTAGAAATTTAACTATTTCTAGTTATTTGCGTTATTAAATCCAGTTAATTTTTTAGTCACTATAAAGTAAATTATGGTCAACAAAATCAAGTTACTGCTTTCGGCATTATTGCTTATTGCAGGTATTGCTGGTTTTTATCTGCTGGCAGATAAACCTACCGTGGTGCGTATTCTGGCAGTGCTTGCAGGCATAGGTGCATCTATCGCGGTGTTGTGGACTACTCCGGTAGGTCAGCAGTCATTGGGTTTTATTGGTGAAGCCGTAGTTGAGTCGCGCAAAGTGGTGTGGCCGACCCGTAAAGAGACCATCCAAACTACCTTGGTAGTTTTTGTGTTGGTGCTGGTGATGGCTGCATTTTTGGCGGTGGTGGATATTGGGTTTGCCTTTATGGTGCAATGGTTAATGGGACGGGGCGCGTAATGAGTATGAAATGGTACGCGGTGCAGGCTTTTTCTGGATTTGAAAAATCCGTGCAAAAAGGATTGGAAGAACGTGTTGTACGTTCCGGCTTGCAAGATCAATTTGGTCAGATTTTAGTGCCAATTGAAGAAGTGATTGAGATGAAAAACGGCCAGAAAACAATTTCTGAACGTAAGTTATACCCAGGTTATGTGTTAGTACAAATGAACATGACGGATGACACTTGGCACTTAGTAAAAAGCACGCCACGTGTGACAGCATTTATCGGCGGCAGCGCACAAAAGCCAACGCCAATTAAAGATAAAGAAGTGGATATCATCTTACAACGTATTGACGACAGTAAAAGTAATCCAACACAAAAACTCACTTTTGAAAAAGGCGAGTCTGTGCGTATTGTGGATGGTCCGTTCAAAGACTTTTCAGGCAATGTTGAAGAAATTAATTACGAAAAAAGCAAATTGCGCGTTTCAGTGGTTATTTTCGGTCGTTCAACACCAGTTGAGCTGGAATTCGGTCAAGTAGAAAAAGAAGTTTAGTAAGTAGTAGTTTGTTAACGGGGAGCTTAAAACTCCCAATTTAAAATTTCTAAGCCAGGCAAGGCGCGATTATGAAAATTGAGCGCAGCATACGTTTTTGTATGTAAGCGAAAATTTCGTAATCGGAACGCAGCATAGCGACGAAATTTTAGATTGGAAAGCGTTTGTACCCATTTTAGGAGTAATAACATGGCAAAGAAAGTCATTGGCTATATCAAGCTGCAGATCCCTGCAGGTAAAGCTAACCCAAGTCCTCCAGTTGGTCCAGCATTGGGTCAACGTGGTCTTAATATTATGGAATTCTGTAAAGCATTCAATGCTGCTACGCAAAACGTAGAGCCAGGTTTGCCAATTCCAGTGGTCATTACTGCATTTGCAGACAAGAGCTTCACATTCGTGATGAAGTCACCTCCAGCAACTGTGTTAATCAAAAAAGCTGCTGGCATCACTAAAGGTTCACCACGTCCACATACTGACAAAGTAGGCAAAATTACTCGTGCACAAGCTGAGGAAATTGTTAAAACAAAACAAGCTGATTTATCTGCTGCTGATATGGATGCTGCTGTGCGTACTATCGCAGGTAGCGCTCGCAGTATGGGCATTGAAGTGGAGGGTGTATAACATGGCTAAAAGAATTAACGCACTTCGTGCAAAAGTTGACCGTAATAAACTGTATCCAGTGACTGAAGGTTTAACTTTAGTAAAAGAAAACGCTACTGCGAAATTTAACGAGTCTATTGATGCGGTAATCAATTTAGGTATTGATGCACGTAAATCAGACCAATTAGTTCGTGGCGCGCTGGTGTTGCCTAACGGTACTGGCAAAACAACTCGTGTAGCTGTATTTGCACAAGGTGCTCAAGCTGAAGCTGCAAAAGCAGCTGGTGCTGACATCGTTGGTTTTGAAGATTTAGCTGAACAAGTTAAAGCTGGCGTGATGGATTTTGACGTTGTGATTGCTACTCCTGATGCAATGCGTATCGTTGGTGCTTTAGGTCAAGTATTAGGCCCACGTGGTTTGATGCCTAACCCAAAAGTTGGCACTGTAACGCCTGACGCTGCAACAGCAGTTAAAAATGCTAAGGCTGGTCAAGTGCAATACCGTACAGACAAAGGCGGTATCGTACATTGCACAATCGGCCGTGCATCTTTCACAGTAGAACAATTGCAGGGTAACTTGGCTGCGTTGGTTGAAGCTTTAAATAAAGCAAAACCTACATCAAGCAAAGGTGTTTATCTGAAAAAACTATCTGTATCTAGCACTATGGGTGCTGGTGTACGTGTTGATCAGGCTAGTCTGGCTGCATAAATTTGAATGAAGGGCGAAGCTAACTATTAGCTTCGCTAACAAAGAGCTTTGGGCTCGTTCATTTGTTGGCTTTAGTTGATAAATGAATGAGGTTATCAAAGACCGTAGGTGTCGATTAGATTTAATGTAAATGTTTTGATGTGGGTGAGGTGGCGAAAGTCATCATCCTCTGCAGAAGATTCATTTTAGCCTACGCAGATGGCGCATCCCTAAACAGGTTAAATCCTATTGAAAGGTCGCCGTAAAAAGTGGTTTTTATAATTTCTAATTGTAAAAACTGATTCTGTTTTAGCAATAAAACAGAGATTTTAACGGAAGGAGAAAGACCTTGAGTCTAAATCTTACAGAGAAAAAAGCAGTAGTTGCTGAAGTTAGTGCGCAAGTTGCACAGGCGCAAGCGATTGTTCTGGCTGAGTATCGTGGCATCGGTGTTGCTAACATGACCGTATTGCGCGCAGAAGCTCGTAAATCTGGTGTGTACTTACGTGTGTTGAAAAACACTTTAGTACGTCGTGCAGTTGAAGGCACACCATTTGCAGCTTTAGCAGACAGCATGGTTGGTCCACTGGTGTTTGGTATTTCATCAGACGCAGTTTCAGCGGCAAAGGTTATCAGTAACTTTGCTAAAACTAACGATAAGATTGTTATCAAAGCTGGCGCAATGCCAAACCAAGTGATGGATGCCGCTGGCGTTCAAGCACTGGCATCAACATTGAGCCGTGAAGAGTTGTTAGCTAAATTTGCATGTACCCTCAACGAGGTACCTACCAAATTTGCACGTGCTATCGCAGCAGTTCGCGATGCTAAAGAAGCAGCTTAATTCATCAAGATAATCAATTTTAAGCAACATTAATTAATTTTAGGGAATATTCAAATGGCAATTTCAAATGCAGATATTTTAGACGCAGTTGGCTCAATGTCAGTTTTAGAGTTAACAGCATTTATTAAAGAAATCGAAGAAAAATTTGGCGTTTCAGCAGCAGCAGTTGCTGTAGCTTCTTCAGCAGGTGCGGCTCCAGCTGCAGCGGCTGAGCAATCTGAATTCAACGTTGTATTGACAGCGGCTGGCGAAAGCAAAGTTAACGTAATTAAAGCAGTTCGTGAATTGACAGGCTTAGGCTTGAAAGAAGCGAAAGACTTAGTTGACGGCGCTCCAAAAGTGATCAAAGAAGGCGTTTCAAAAGCTGACGCTGATGCAGCATTGAAAAAATTGATCGAAGCTGGCGCAACTGGCGAACTCAAATAATACATTGTTAAGTGTATGAATTAGGCTGACGGGAGACCGTCAGCCTTCGCCATTTCTAACGCTGCAAACATGTTACAAATTGTAATTGCTGCATGGTGTGATTGGTGATGCAATAAAACCTTATTACTCAGTCAATCAAACTGAGGTTAGAGCTGAAAATACTTACGTAGTGGATGTAGTGCAAAAAAGTATTTTAATTTCTGCCCTCAAACATTAGGAGATGCAATGAGCTATTCCTTTACCGAAAAAAAACGTCTTCGTAAAAGCTTCGC
Source organism: Methylotenera sp. 24-45-7 (assembly GCA_002281815.1). Taxonomy (GTDB): domain Bacteria; phylum Pseudomonadota; class Gammaproteobacteria; order Burkholderiales; family Methylophilaceae; genus Methylotenera. The sequence continues at coordinate 12,916 of NCHI01000069.1, read as the reverse complement.
CAAACGCGAAAGTGTGCAAGAAATTCCATACTTGCTCGCAATGCAGTTGGAGTCTTACAAAGCGTTCCTGCAAGCCGACGTGCCTGCAGACAAGCGAACCGAAGATGGTTTGCAATCAACTTTCAGTTCAGTTTTTCCTATCGTCAGCCATTCTGGCAATGCGCGTTTAGATTACGTGAGCTATCAATTAGGTGCTGAGCCTTTTGATGTGAAAGAATGTCAACAACGTGGCTTGACCTACGCAGCGCCGTTGCGCGTAAAAGTGCGCTTGACCATTATGGACAAGGAAGCTTCAAAACCAACCGTTAAAGAAGTAAAAGAGCAAGAAGTCTACATGGGCGAACTGCCTTTGATGACTGAAAATGGTTCTTTTGTAATTAATGGTACCGAGCGTGTGATTGTTTCTCAATTGCATCGTAGCCCAGGCGTGTTCTTTGAGCACGACAGAGGTAAAACACATAGCTCAGGCAAATTGCTGTTCTCAGCACGTATCATTCCTTACCGTGGTTCATGGTTAGACTTTGAGTTCGACCCTAAAGATTATCTGTACTTCCGTATTGACCGTCGTCGTAAAATGCCGGTGACTATCTTGTTGAAAGCATTGGGTTATACACCAGAGCAAATCATTTCAACATTCTATGATTTCGATACTTTCCATATCGGCAAAAAAGGCGTGGAATTCACTATCGTGCCGGAACGTCTGCGCGGTGAAGTTGCTAAATTCGATATCGTTGCTAAAGACGGTACAGTGATTGTTGCGAAAGATAAACGTATTACGGTTAAGCATATCCGTGATATGGAAAAAGCTGGCGTAAGCAAAATTGCTGTGCCACAAGATTTCATTCTTGGTCGTGCAGTAGCGAATGCTATTGTCGATAAAGAAACCGGTGAAGTCGTTGCCAATGCTAATGATGAAATTACAGAATCACTGCTGGAAAAATTAGCAGAAGCAAACGTGTCTTCAATTAACACCTTGTATTCTAATGATTTGGATCACGGTGATTACATTTCACAAACCTTGCGTATTGATGAAATTCCTGACCAATACAGTGCACGTGTTGCGATCTACCGCATGATGCGTCCTGGTGAGCCACCAACTGAAGAATCAGTTGAGGCGCTGTTCCAAGGTTTATTCTTCAACGAAGAGCGCTACGATTTATCACGCGTTGGTCGTATGAAATTTAATCGTCGCGCATTCCCAGAAAAAGCAGAAGAGCGTCAATCTGGTTGGATTAAACGTTTTTACGAAACTGTAGGCGCACATGGTGATGAAGGTTCAAATATCTTAGCGAATGAAGATATCTTGGCTGTGATTGCTGTATTGCTTGAGTTGCGTAATGGCCGCGGTGAAATCGATGATATCGATCACTTAGGTAACCGTCGTATTCGTTCAGTGGGCGAGCTGGCAGAAAACCAATTCCGTACTGGCTTGGTACGTGTAGAGCGTGCTGTTAAAGAGCGTTTGTCACAAGCTGAATCAGACAACCTGATGCCGCATGACTTGATTAATGCTAAACCAGTATCAAGTGCGATTCGTGAATTCTTTGGTTCTAGCCAACTATCACAATTTATGGATCAAACCAATCCATTGTCTGAAATTACGCACAAACGTCGTATTTCAGCTTTAGGCCCAGGCGGTTTAACCCGTGAACGTGCAGGCTTTGAAGTACGTGACGTACACTCAACGCATTACGGTCGTGTGTGTCCAATCGAAACGCCAGAAGGTCCAAACATTGGTTTGATTAACTCATTGGCGCTGTATGCACGTACTAATGATTACGGCTTCTTAGAAACCCCATACCGCCGTGTTGAAGGCAACAAAGTTTCTGACACCATTGACTACCTCTCAGCAATTGAAGAGAGTCAGTACATGATCGCGCAGGCGAACACAGATCTTGACGCTAAAAACATGATGGTAGATGACTTGATTTCATCACGTCATCACAATGAATTTACCATGACGCAACCTAGCCGTGTTCAGTACATGGACGTTGCACCTGGTCAAATTGTTTCGGTTGCGGCTTCATTGATTCCGTTCTTGGAACACGATGACGCGAACCGCGCATTGATGGGTGCCAACATGCAACGCCAAGCGGTGCCATGTCTACGTGCTGAAAAGCCAGTAGTAGGTACCGGTATTGAGCGTACCGTGGCAGTTGACTCGGGTACTGTAGTAACAGCACGTCGTGGTGGTGTGGTGGATTATGTGGATTCAGCGCGTATCGTGATTCGTGTAAACGATGAAGAAGCGAAAGCTGGTGAAGTAGGTGTAGATATTTACAACCTGACTAAATACACACGTTCTAACCAAAACACCAATATTAACCAACGTCCGCTGGTAAAAATTGGTGACAAGTTATCACGTGGTGACGTGATCGCTGACGGTGCATCTACTGACATGGGTGAATTGGCACTGGGTCAAAACATGTTAATCGGCTTTATGCCATGGAACGGTTATAACTACGAAGACTCAGTGTTAATTTCAGAGCGCGTAGTGGCTGATGACCGCTACACTTCAATTCACATTGAAGAATTGTCTGTTGTAGCACGTGACACCAAATTAGGACCTGAAGAAATTACCCAAGATATTTCTAACTTGAGCGAGCGCATGCTTGGCCGCTTGGATGAAGTGGGTATTATTCATATTGGTGCTGAAGTTGAAGCAGGCGATGTGTTGGTTGGTAAAGTGACACCAAAAGGTGAAACACAATTAACACCAGAAGAAAAACTATTACGTGCTATTTTCGGTGAAAAAGCCTCAGACGTAAAAGACACTTCATTGCGCGTACCTTCAGGCATGAGCGGCACCGTGATTGACGTGCAAGTGTTCACACGTGAAGGTATCGACCGTGACACTCGCGCACAGCAAATTATTGATGATCAACTAGACCATTACAAAAAAGATTTGGCTGACCAAATGCGTATCGTTGAAGATGACGCGTTCGGCCGTATTCGCCGTTTAATTGAAGGCAAAGTTGCGACCGGTGGTCCTAACAAGCTGAAAAAAGGTGAAACTTTAAACGCTGAGTACTTAGAAAGCGTAGGTCGTTATGACTGGTTTGATATTCGTCTTGCCGATGAAGAAGCTGCACGTCAACTCGAACAGTTGAAAGATAGCTTGTCACAAGCACGTGTTGAGTTCGATAACCGTTTTGAAGAGAAAAAACGTAAATTGACACAAGGCGATGAACTGCCACCAGGCGTACAAAAAATGGTGAAAGTTTACTTGGCTGTTAAACGCCGTATTCAACCTGGTGACAAGATGGCTGGTCGTCACGGTAACAAAGGTGTTATTTCAAAAATCTGCCCGGTAGAAGATATGCCGCACATGGCTGATGGTACACCTATGGACATCGTGTTGAACCCGTTAGGCGTTCCATCACGTATGAACATCGGTCAAATTTTGGAAGTGCATTTGGGCTGGGCTGCTAAAGGTCTTGGTTTGCGCATTGAAGAAATGTTGCGTCAAGAAGTTAAAGTGGCTGAAATCCGTAAATTCCTAGAAAAAATCTACAACGACAGCACCGGTAAGAAAGAAGATATTAAGTCTTTCACGGATGTTGAAATTTTAGATTTGGCACAAAATCTGACTAATGGCGTACCGTTTGCAACACCAGTGTTCGATGGTGCAGCGGAGTCTGATATCCGAGCTATGCTAGATTTAGCATTCCCGGATGATGATGCGCGTACTAAACAATTGCAGTTCCATGCTGGCAAAACACAAGTTACCTTGTTTGATGGCCGCACCGGTGATGCGTTTGAGCGTCCAGTGACTGTGGGTTATATGCACTTCTTGAAATTGCACCATTTGGTCGATGACAAAATGCATGCACGTTCAACGGGTCCTTACTCATTGGTTACACAACAACCATTGGGCGGTAAAGCACAATTCGGTGGTCAACGTTTTGGTGAGATGGAGGTTTGGGCGCTTGAGGCTTATGGTGCTTCATATACCTTGCAAGAAATGCTGACAGTGAAGTCTGATGACGTTACTGGCCGTACCAAAGTATATGAAAATATTGTCAAAGGCGAACACAAAATTGATGCAGGCATGCCTGAATCATTCAACGTGTTGGTGAAAGAAATTCGTTCACTTGCTATCGACATTGACCTAGACCGAAACTAAGGAGACAAATATGAAAGCTCTATTAGACTTATTTAAACAGGTAACGCAAGAAGAAGAGTTTGATGCGATTAAGATTGCATTGGCTTCACCTGAAAAAATCCGTTCATGGTCATATGGCGAAGTTAAAAAGCCTGAAACCATTAACTACCGTACTTTCAAGCCTGAACGTGATGGTTTGTTCTGCGCAAAAATCTTTGGCCCTATTAAAGATTACGAGTGCTT
>NCHI01000069.1:0-8542 GCA_002281815.1 Methylotenera sp. 24-45-7 | reverse complement strand
GCGAAAAATGTGGTGTTGAAGTCACATTATCAAAAGTGCGTCGTGAGCGTATGGGTCACATCGACCTAGCCTCACCAGTGGCTCACATTTGGTTCTTGAAATCATTACCAAGCCGTTTGGGTATGGTGTTAGATATCGCATTGCGCGATATCGAGCGCGTGCTGTACTTCGAAGCATTCATCGTGGTTGATCCAGGCATGACTCCGTTAACACGCGGTCAGTTGCTGACAGAAGACGACTACTTGGCAAAAGTAGAAGAATACGGTGATGAATTTAATGCGGTGATGGGTGCTGAAGCGGTGCGTGAATTATTACGCACAATGGATATTGAGCGTGAAATCACCACATTGCGTCAAGAGCTTGGTGCTACTGGTTCAGAAGCGAAAATCAAGAAAATTGCTAAACGCTTAAAAGTGTTAGAAGCATTCCAAAAATCTGGCATTAAACCAGAGTGGATGATTCTTGAAATCTTGCCAGTATTGCCACCGGAATTACGTCCATTGGTACCATTGGATGGCGGCCGTTTTGCAACGTCAGATTTGAACGATTTATATCGTCGCGTGATTAACCGTAACAACCGTTTGAAACGTTTGTTAGAGTTGAAAGCACCAGAAATTATCGTGCGTAACGAAAAACGTATGTTGCAAGAAGCGGTAGACTCATTGCTAGACAATGGTCGTCGCGGCAAAGTGATGACAGGCGCTAACAAACGTCCGTTGAAATCACTTGCAGACATGATTAAAGGTAAAGGCGGTCGTTTCCGTCAGAACTTGCTCGGTAAGCGTGTGGACTACTCAGGTCGTTCAGTGATTGTGGTGGGTCCACAACTGAAATTGCATCAGTGTGGTTTGCCGAAAAAAATGGCGTTGGAATTATTCAAGCCATTCATTTTCCATAAACTGGAAGTGTTAGGTCTGGCAACTACGATTAAAGCTGCGAAGAAAAAAGTAGAAGAAGAAGGACCAGAAGTATGGGATATTCTCGAGGATGTAATCCGCGAGCATCCAGTACTGCTGAACCGTGCGCCTACATTGCACCGTTTGGGTATCCAAGCGTTTGAACCTATCTTAATCGAAGGTAAAGCGATCCAGTTGCATCCATTAGTTTGTGCGGCATTTAACGCCGACTTTGACGGTGACCAAATGGCAGTTCACGTTCCATTGAGCCTTGAGGCGCAAATGGAAGCACGTACCTTGATGTTGGCATCAAACAACGTATTGTCTCCAGCGAACGGCGAGCCAATTATTGTGCCTTCACAAGATATCGTGTTGGGTCTGTACTACATGACACGTGAAAAAGTAAATGCACGCGGTACTGGTATGCGCTTTGCTGACGTGAAAGAAGTGCAACGTGCGTTTGACCAAAATCTGATTGATTTGCATGCACGCGTCACTGTGCGTATTAAAGAGTTTGATGTGGATTTAAACGGTGTAAAAACTGAAAAAATCACACGTTATGAAACCACTGTGGGCCGTGCTTTGTTGTCAGATATTCTGCCAGCGGGCTTGCCATTCAGCACTATTGATAAAGCATTGAAAAAGAAAGAAATTTCAAAACTTATCAATACCAGCTTCCGTAAAGTTGGTATCCGCGAAACAGTTATTTTCGCTGATAAATTGATGTACACAGGTTACTCATACGCGACTAAAGCGGGTATCTCTATCAGTATTAACGACATGTTAGTACCGCCAGAGAAAGAGCAATTGATTGCTGCAGCTGATGCTGAAGTAAAAGAAATTGAAGACCAATACGTTTCAGGTTTGGTTACCCAAGGTGAGCGCTACAACAAAGTGGTGGATATCTGGGGTCGTGCTGGTGACAAAGTGGCTGATGCCATGATGAAGCAATTGCGCGAAGAAGACGTATTAGACGCAGACGGCAAGCAAATCAAAGATGCAAACGGTAAAGTGGTTCGTCAAGAATCATTCAACGCGATTTACATGATGGCCGACTCAGGTGCGCGTGGTTCTGCGGCACAGGTACGTCAGTTAGCTGGTATGCGTGGTCTGATGGCGAAACCGGATGGTTCAATTATTGAAACACCGATTAAAGCGAACTTCCGCGATGGTCTGAACGTGTTGCAATACTTTATTTCAACCCACGGTGCGCGTAAGGGTCTTGCCGATACGGCGTTGAAAACAGCGAACTCTGGTTACCTGACGCGTCGTTTGGTAGACGTAACGCAAGACTTAGTAGTAACTGAAGATGATTGCGGTACAACTGATGGTTTAGTGACTAAAGCCTTGGTTAAAGGTGGTGAAGTTATCGAGCCATTACATGATCGTATCTTGGGCCGTACTGCTGCTTTAGATGTGATTAACCCTGAAACACAAGAAGTGATTTACCCAGCTGGTACTTTGTTGACAGAAGATGAAGTAGAGCACATCGATGCGCTAGGTATTGATGAAGTGAAAGTGCGTACTGCGCTGACTTGCGATACCCGCTACGGTATTTGCGCTAAATGTTATGGCCGTGACTTAGGTCGTGGCAAACTCATTAGTATGGGTGAGGCAGTGGGTGTGATTGCTGCGCAATCTATTGGTGAGCCTGGTACACAGTTGACCATGCGTACCTTCCACATCGGCGGTGCGGTATCACGTGCAGCTTCAGTATCACAGGTTGAAGGTAAATCTAATGGTATCTTGAACTTCACGTCTACGATGCGTTATGTAACGAATGCACGTAATGAGCAAGTGGTGATTTCTCGTAACGGTGAAGTGATTATTGCGGATGAAAACGGCCGCGAGCGTGAGCGTCATAAAGTGCCATACGGTGCAACACTGCAAATCACCGATGGTAAAACCATTAAAGCTGGTCAGGCGATTGCAACATGGGATCCGCATACGCGTCCAATTATTACTGAGTATGCAGGTTTCGTTAAGTTTGAAAACGTTGAAGAAGGTATTACTGTTGCAAAACAGATCGATGACGTGACAGGCTTGTCATCATTGGTTGTGATCGATCCTAAGCAACGTGCTGGTCAAACTAAAGGTTTGCGTCCGCAAGTTAAATTGTTAGATGCGAATGGCGTTGAAGTAAAATTGGCTGGTGGTGATCAGTCAGTGAATGTGACATTCCAAATCGGTTGTATTATCACTGTGAAAGATGGTCAAGAAGTGGGTGTGGGCGAGGTGTTAGCGCGCGTACCACAAGAGTCATCTAAAACCCGTGATATTACCGGTGGTCTGCCACGTGTTGCTGAGTTGTTTGAAGCGCGTTCACCAAAAGATGCAGGTATGTTGGCTGAAGTAACCGGTACTGTGTCATTCGGTAAAGATACTAAAGGTAAACAACGTTTGGTGATTACTGATTTGGACGGTGTTTCAAATGAGTACTTGATACCTAAAGATAAGCACGTGACAGCGCATGACGGTCAAGTGGTTACTAAAGGTGAAACTATTGTTGACGGCCCAGCTGATCCACAAGATATCTTACGTTTGCAAGGTCGCGAGGCTTTAGCGCGTTACATTATTGACGAAGTGCAAGACGTATATCGTTTGCAAGGCGTTAAGATTAACGACAAACACATTGAAGTTATTGTGCGTCAAATGTTACGTCGCGTTCGTGTGACTGATGCTGGCGAAACAAGCTTTATCTTGGGTGAGCAAGTTGAGCGTGCTGATTTGTTGGCAGAAAATGAAAGAGTCATTGCGCAAGGCCAACGCCCTGCGGAATTTGAATATGTATTGCTGGGTATTACTAAAGCATCATTGTCTACAGACTCATTCATCTCAGCGGCGTCATTCCAAGAAACAACACGCGTACTGACAGAAGCGGCAATCTTGGGTAAACGTGATGAATTACGTGGCCTCAAAGAAAACGTAATTGTTGGTCGCTTGATTCCAGCAGGTACAGGTTTGGCATATCACGATGCGCGTAAGCGTGCCGCGGTTGCTGGCGGTGTTCCGGTTGCGCAAGCTGTAGTTGCACCAGTAGTTTTAGAGACTGAAGCAGCTACCGTTGAAGTAGTATCAGAAGTAGGTAGTGCAACAGACGCAGAATAAACCAGTCGAATTAAGTCTTGACAATAAAAGTCAGGCTAAATAGAATGCTGAGTTTTTCAGGATGGTGTTATTGTATTTAACACCATCCTCGTCTATTTTTAGATGACAGAAACAAATTAATTTTTAGAGAACAACATTAGAGGTTATAGGCAATGCCAACCATCAATCAGTTAGTACGTAAACCACGCGTTAAAGTGGTCACCAAGAGCAAAGTGCCAGCACTTGAAGCTTGTCCACAAAAACGTGGTGTTTGCACTCGTGTTTACACTACTACACCTAAAAAGCCTAACTCAGCTTTACGTAAAGTTGCTAAAGTACGCTTGACCAATGGCTACGAAGTGATTAGCTACATTGGCGGTGAAGGTCATAACTTGCAAGAGCATAGCGTGGTTTTATTGCGCGGTGGTCGTGTAAAAGACTTGCCAGGTGTGCGTTACCATATGGTGCGCGGTAGCTTGGATACTGCAGGTGTTAAAGATCGTAAACAATCACGTTCTAAATACGGTGCTAAGCGTCCTAAAGAAGCTAAAGCGAAGTAATTTGAACATAAACGAACCGACATCGGTTCAGTAATATTAATGTGCGGCTAACCAAAAGCCTTGCTGGAGCAGTTGCTAGCAAAACATAAAAGAGAATAGAGAAGATTATGCCAAGACGTAGAGAAGTCCCCAAGCGCCACATTTTGCCTGACCCAAAATTTGGTAGCCAAGAAGTTTCAAAATTTGTAAACGTGTTAATGACCGGTGGTAAAAAATCTGTTGCAGAGCGTATTTTATACGGTGCATTTGATCAAGTTACTGCAAAAACAAGTAAAGACGCATTAGAGGTATTTACTTTGGCGCTTACTAACTTGCGCCCATTGGTTGAAGTTAAGAGCCGCCGTGTTGGTGGTGCTAACTATCAGGTGCCAGTTGAAGTACGTCCTAGCCGTCGTAGCGCTTTGGCGATGCGTTGGTTGCGTGATGCAGCGCGTAAGCGTGGTGAGAAATCAATGGGCTTGCGCTTAGCAGCTGAATTGGTTGAAGCATCTGAAGGCCGTGGTTCTGCGATGAAGAAACGTGAAGAAGTCCATCGTATGGCAGAAGCTAACAAAGCGTTCTCACACTTTAGATTTTAATTAAGTAAATGTACCTTTTTAATAAAAGGTACATTTGTCTTTTGTAAATTGTTCTTTAAGAATTTTAAGCAATAATATTTAAGCAAAGGTAATAACCGTGGCTCGTCAAACCCCTATTAATCGCTATCGTAATATTGGTATTTCTGCGCACATCGATGCAGGTAAAACAACTACGACTGAGCGTATTCTTTTTTACACAGGCGTTAACCATAAAATCGGTGAAGTGCATGATGGCGCTGCCACTATGGACTGGATGGAGCAGGAGCAAGAGCGCGGTATTACTATTACTTCTGCAGCTACCACCTGTTTCTGGAAAGGTATGGCTGGTCAGTATGAGCAGCATCGCTTCAATATTATTGATACCCCAGGCCACGTTGACTTTACCATTGAGGTAGAGCGTTCAATGCGTGTGCTTGATGGTGCTTGTATGGTTTACTGTGCGGTAGGTGGTGTTCAGCCTCAGTCAGAAACTGTATGGCGTCAAGCTACAAAATACAAAGTGCCGCGTTTGGCATTTGTAAACAAAATGGACCGTTCTGGTGCTGACTTCTACAAAGTCGTTGACCAAATGCGTACCCGTCTAAAAGCGAATCCAGTACCTATCGTAATTCCAATTGGTCGTGAAGATACATTCACTGGCGTGGTTGATCTTATCAAAATGAAGGCCATCATCTGGGATGAGGCTTCACAAGGTATGAAATTCGATTACGTTGAGATTCCAGCTGATTTGGTAGAAGTTGCTAACAAATGGCGTGAAAACATGGTTGAAGCTGCGGCTGAAGCCAGTGAAGAGCTGATGAACAAATACCTTGAAGAAGGTGATTTGTCAGAAGCTGACATCATTTTTGGTATCCGTACTCGTACTATTGCCACTGAAATTCAGCCGATGTTGTGCGGTACTGCGTTTAAAAACAAAGGTGTGCAACGTATGTTGGACGCAGTGATTGATTTCTTGCCATCACCAGTAGATATTCCTGACATCGAAGGTGAAGATGAAGAAGGCGAACGTATCACACGTAAAGCATCTGATACAGAAGGTTTGTCTGCGTTAGCATTTAAATTGATGACTGACCCATTTGTTGGTCAATTGACATTTATCCGTGTTTACTCAGGTGTGCTGAAAAAAGGTGACACTGTTTATAACTCAGTTAAAGGTCGTAAAGAGCGTATCGGTCGTATCGTGCAAATGCATGCTAATACACGTCAAGAAGTTGATGAAGTTGTAGCGGGCGACATTGCTGCGGCGATTGGTTTGAAAGATGTAACGACCGGTGAATCATTGTGTGCGGTTGATAAGCCTATCATTCTTGAGCGCATGGTTTTCCCTGAGCCGGTGATTCACGTTGCGGTAGAGCCAAAAACTAAAGCTGACCAAGAAAAAATGGGTATTGCTTTGGGTCGTTTGGCGCAAGAAGATCCTTCATTCCGCGTGCGTTCAGACGAAGAGTCAGGCCAAACCATTATTTCTGGTATGGGTGAATTGCACTTAGACATTATTGTTGACCGTATGCGTCGTGAGTTCAACGTTGAGGCTAGTGTTGGTGCTCCACAAGTGGCTTACCGTGAAGCGATTAAGAAAAAAGTCGAAGTTGAAGGTAAATTTGTTAAACAATCTGGTGGTAAAGGTCAATACGGTCACGTATGGTTGATCATGGAGCCTAACGAAGCTGGTAAAGGCTTTGAATTTGTTGATCAAATTAAAGGCGGTACAGTACCACGTGAATTTATTCCTGCGGTTGAAAAAGGTCTGCGTGAAACAATTCCTTCAGGTATCTTGGCTGGCTTCCCAGTAGTTGACGTTAAAGTGACATTGTTCGATGGTTCATACCATGATGTTGACTCTAACGAAAACGCGTTTAAGATGGCTGCTTCTATCGGCTTTAAAGACGGTATGCGTAAAGCAGACCCGGCATTGCTTGAGCCAATTATGTCAGTAGAAATTGAAACGCCTGAAGAGTACATGGGTGATGTGATGGGCGACTTGTCATCACGTCGCGGCATGATTCAAGGTATGGAAGACATGGCTGGTGGTGGTAAAGCAATTCGTGCTGAAGTGCCATTGTCAGAAATGTTTGGCTATGCAACGACTGTGCGTTCATTGTCACAAGGTCGCGCGAGCTACTCTATGGAATTCAAGCATTATGCTGAAGCGCCACGTAACGTTGCTGAAGCAGTGATGAACAAAAAATAGTAAAAAACTAAATTAATTATCAAGATTAAAAAAGGAAATAATCATGGCAAAAGGTAAATTTGAACGGACCAAGCCGCACGTAAACGTAGGCACGATTGGCCACGTTGACCACGGTAAAACAACACTGACAGCGGCGATTACCACTGTATTGACTAAAAAATTTGGTGGTGAAGCCAAAGCTTACGACCAAATTGACGCGGCACCGGAAGAAAAAGCACGCGGCATTACCATTAACACAGCCCACGTTGAATACGAGACAGCGACACGTCACTACGCACACGTAGACTGCCCAGGCCACGCCGACTATGTAAAAAACATGATTACTGGTGCTGCCCAAATGGACGGCGCAATCCTAGTATGTTCAGCAGCTGACGGCCCAATGCCGCAAACACGTGAACACATCCTGTTAGCACGTCAAGTAGGCGTACCATACATCATCGTATACCTCAACAAAGCAGACTTAGTTGACGACGCAGAACTATTAGAACTCGTTGAAATGGAAGTACGTGACCTGTTAAGCAAATACGACTTCCCAGGTGACGACACACCAATCATCACCGGCTCAGCACGTGCAGCACTTGAAGGCGACCAATCAGAAATCGGCGAACCATCAATCTTCCGTCTAGCTGAAGCCTTAGACACCTACATCCCATTACCAGAACGCGCAATCGATGGCGCATTCCTAATGCCAGTAGAAGACGTATTCTCAATCTCAGGTCGCGGTACAGTAGTAACTGGCCGTATCGAGCGCGGTATCGTTAAAGTCGGCGACGAAATTGAAATCGTAGGTATCAAAGACACACTCAAAACCACCTGTACAGGCGTAGAAATGTTCCGCAAACTGCTAGACCAAGGTCAAGCAGGCGACAACGTAGGCGTATTGTTACGTGGTACCAAACGTGAAGAAGTAGAACGTGGTCAAGTGCTGGCAAAAGCTGGCTCAATCAAACCACACACTAAATTCACAGCAGAAATCTACGTGTTAGGTAAAGATGAAGGTGGTCGTCACACACCATTCTTCCAAGGCTACCGTCCACAATTCTACTTCCGTACCACTGACGTGACTGGCGCAGTTGAATTGCCAGCGGGTACAGAAATGGTAATGCCGGGTGACAACGTATCAATCACAGTAACATTGATTGCGCCAATCGCGATGGAAGAAGGCTTACGCTTCGCTATCCGTGAAGGTGGTCGTACTGTTGGTGCTGGTGTTGTAGCTAAGATTATTGA
>NCHI01000208.1 GCA_002281815.1 Methylotenera sp. 24-45-7 | reverse complement strand
CCAATCTGTCATGCGTTGCTTGGCAGAAACGCACGGTTTCACCTTCATCTACGTTGCCGGCAAAAGTTAAACTGTTGGTTTTGGGGTCAATCGCTAATAAGGTGCGAATTTTCTCAATATCGCGTTTACCTTCTTCAATAATCGCAAACGGGAATTTCAAGCCACTACCCGGCAGGTCTTTGGCTGAATGCGAGCCTATGTACAAGTTATAAAGCGGGAGGGCTGGTTTGCCGTCGAGTTCTAACACCACGTTTTTCTCAGATTTAGTAACTTTACGCGGTGGGCCATAAGGTTTCCAGCCTCGACCTACGCCAGTTGCGGCCACCAGATGATTGCCATACAAGCCAACGGCAATCACTAGGCCGTCGCCTATGGTGTCATTGAAAATTTGTACGGTTTTGCTGAAATTAAAACCATCACCTGCCATGCCACCCATGACAGGAATCTCACCCAATACGCTTTTAAAGCCTTCGAGTAACTCTGAGCCATTCACATTCAGGCCGTCAGAATAAACCAAAATAGCTTTCAAGCTATCTGCTTTTAATTGCTTAGCCAAGCCAGCACCGGTTTCAAACGAATTTTGCATGCCGGACATTTTGGTGTGCGTCACGCGCTGACTGGTTTTTTCCCATAATACTGCGGTGATCTGTAAGCTGTCGTCAAACACGCCAGCTGCTGTAATTTCACCTGAAGTAGAGCAGCCAATAATTTGTGCAGTAGGGTAGCGCTCTTTGAGTGTGCTTTGTAATTTAGATTCACCAAAGCGTTTAACTGAGCCAAACACTAGCACCAAATTTGCTGTGGGTAATGGTGATGTGGACGGCAAATCTTTTAATGTCATTTTGGCCGTTAATGACTCTTGTCTAACTATCATGCTAACTCCCTGGTTTCTGTTTATAGCTTCAGAAATTCTATTAATTATCTAACTCTACAACTGTGTTATAAACTTATTTGTAAATAAATGTTACACAAAATTGTAAATAAATGTAATATTTATTATAAATGTCCTTTCCGGGAATAGGGGAAAAATTTTATTTTAAGAATAA
>NCHI01000068.1 GCA_002281815.1 Methylotenera sp. 24-45-7 | reverse complement strand
TTGAAACAGGAAATGACTCTTATCGCTTTAAAAATAGGTCTTAAACTGGTGCACTTTTGCACGCAAACTGTGGTGCACTTCTAAACAAGCATTGACATGCGAGCCATAAATGTTCTTTTTAATTAGTGTTATTAGGAACATTGTCTTTCTTCTAAATTGAAAAGTAAACCCAGAAGAAATATTGAGTTAGATTCGGCTAGGAAATAGAGGTGAAAATCGGTAGATTTTCTAGTTTTTTATCACAATCTGTTGCCTATATGTTGCCTATAGATTTATTAATTCTTAAATCTAAATTTTATCCAGTGTTGCCTATATGTTGCCTACAAATATTTTTTAGATAAAAAAAGGGCTTCCGAAGTGGTTACTAACCTCGGAAGCCCCGTAGAATGGTGGTGAAAGAGGGACTTGAACCCTCGACCCCAGGATTATGAATCCTGTGCTCTAACCAGCTGAGCTACATCACCTTGTAAACTTGTTTGCTTTATTTAAGCAAGGCCGCAATTCTAGTGTTTTAGTGGCTAATTGTCAAAACTAGTTTGTGAAATTTAGCTTATTTTTCACTACGTTTTTTCATTGATTTAGCAATTCACTTAACAGGCTTGAAAACCGCACAGTGAGTTGCTAAAACCTTGCTCTAAAACTTAAATTACGCGTGCTTAAACGTTAAATCTAAAGTGCATCACATCACCATCCTGCACGATGTATTCTTTGCCTTCTAGACGCATTTTTCCAGCTTCTTTTGAGCCTTGTTCGCCTTTATTTTTCACGTACTCATCGTAAGCGATGACTTCAGCGCGAATAAAGCCACGTTCAAAGTCGGTATGGATTACGCCGGCAGCTTGTGGTGCGGTGGCGCCTTTTTTAACTGTCCAAGCGCGCACTTCTTGCACACCAGCGGTGAAGTAGGTTTGTAAACCCAGTAAGTCGTAAGCTGCGCGAATTACACGGTTTAAGCCTGGTTCATCTTGGCCTAGTTCGCTTAAAAATAGCAGTTTGTCTTCTTCGTCCAACTCGGAAATTTCGCCTTCAATTTTTGCGCAAATGCACACGACAGGTGAGTTTTCTGCCTTGCCTAGCGCCACTACTTTGTCTAAATGTGGGTTGTTTTCAAAGCCTTTTTCATCCACGTTGGCTAAGTACATGACAGGTTTAACCGTGATTAAGCACAGCGGTTTCAGCAGTTGCAGTTGGTCGGCATCTAAACCTAGCGTGCGCACGGCTTTGGCTTCGTTTAATGCAGGTAACACTTTTTCTAACACTGCCATGAGAGCGATGGCATCTTTGTCGCCGCTTTTGGCTTTTTTGCCTTCGCGCTGCATGGTTTTTTCTACAGTTTCCATGTCGGCCAAGGCTAGCTCGGTGTTGATGACTTCAATGTCAGACAGCGGGTCGATTTTATTTGCCACGTGAATCACGTTGCTGTCTTCAAAACAGCGTACCACGTGGGCAATCGCATCAGTTTCGCGGATGTTGGCCAAAAATTTGTTGCCTAGGCCTTCACCTTTAGAAGCGCCGGCTACCAAACCTGCAATGTCTACAAACTCAACAATCGCGGGTTGAATGCGTTGTGGTTTAACGATATCTACCAAGGGCTGCATGCGTGGGTCAGGCACTTCTACAATGCCCACGTTAGGCTCAATGGTGCAAAATGGGTAGTTCTCAGCAGCAATACCTGCCTTGGTAATGGCGTTAAATAGGGTAGATTTGCCTACGTTAGGGAGGCCAACAATTCCGCACTTCATATTTTTTTCCAGTCTGTCTTTTCGTCGATTACTGCATTGTCTGCGTCTTCATTGCCTAGCCGTACTAGTGTACTGTCTTCGGCAATTCATCCTTGCCGCCTTGTACTCAACAAAAATACAGGCGGAAAAAAGAGGGTTGTTATTCGTTTACTGCTATTTCTTGGTATGCAATTTTAACATTGCACCTTCAAAGTCACCATTGAGTAATTGGTTTACTACCGCCACGCTGTCATCAATACATGTATTAATGGCATTTTGTTCATCTTTTGATGCGGCTTTTAACACAAAGTTAACTACTTCGTTTCTGTCGCCGGGGTGGCCAATGCCTAAACGCAAACGCCAAAAGTCAGCCGTGCCTAGTGCTGCGGTGATATCTTTTAAACCGTTGTGTCCACCATGACCACCGCCTTTTTTAAGCTTTACGGTGTTAGGGGGTAAATCCAGTTCATCATGCACCACTAAAATTTCAGCGGGGGTGATTTTGTAATAATTCGCCAGTGCAGCCACAGCTTTACCGCTAGCGTTCATATAGGTATTTGGTTTTAAAAGCCATACGTCGCTAGTGGGGACTAACTTACCTGCCAAGCCAAAAAATTTGGTATCTAGCGCCAGTTTGCTGTTGGTCGCGGCGGCAAGCTGATCCACCCACCAAAAACCTGCGTTGTGGCGGGTGGCTTCGTATTTTTCGCCAGGGTTGCCTAGGCCGACGATTAGTTTGATTCCGTTTGTCATGATGTGTTGCTCAAATGAAAAACGCGCACTTTATTGATAAAGCGCGCGTTATTTTCATACAGCTAATAAGCTTAAGCTGCTGGAGTTTCTTCTTCAGCTGCAGCTGCGTCTGAAACACCACCGCGTGTTTTCGCGATAGAAGCTACAGCGGCATCATCACCGTGTGCCAATTGTACAAACTCAACGCCTTTAGGCAATTTGATTTGTGACAAGTGGATTGAGTGACCGATTTCAAGTGACGCAACGTCAACTTCGATAAACTCTGGCAAGTCTTTTGCCAAGCAGCTAACGTCAGCCTCTGTTTGCACGTGAGCAACAATACCACCACCTAATTTAACACCAGGTGCTACATCAGCATTGATGAAGTGGAAAGGCACTTTAACGTGGATTTTTTCAGTGGCGCTAACGCGTTGAAAATCAACGTGTTGAATAGTGTTACGCACTGGGTGCATTTGGAAGTCGCGCAATAGCACGCTTTCTTTTTTGCCATCCAAGATGAGGGTCAGCACTGAAGCGTGGAAAGCTTCGTGGCGGAATTCCATGAACAATTCTTTAGCATTCAGCTCGATTGTAATTGCGTCTTTACCACCGCCATAAACTACACCCGGAACTGCACCAGCATGACGTAGACGGCGGCTCGCACCCGTACCTTTAGCGTCACGTTTTACTGCATTGATTTCGATAGTCATTTTACTGCTCCTAAATTTACTACTAGGCTTTCGATAGCCTTACTGCACAAAAACTGCTTTCCGCGACCAGAAAGCAGGGTTAAAAATTTAACAAATCAACACTGACTGTGTCGATTTAGTCCATGAACTGTGTCGATTTAGTCCATGAACTGTGTCGATTTAGTCCATGAATAGTGAAGAAACTGAATCCTCACAACTAATTCTGCGTATCGTTTCTGCTAATAATTCAGCAGCGCTAAGCTGACGAATTTTTGGGCAGCTTGCGGTTTCAGCGTTAAGTTGAATGGTATTGGTTACAACCAGTTCATCTAACTCTGAATTTAAAATACGTTGCGCTGCACCACCAGATAAAACCGGATGTGTCGCATAGGCTACCACTTTCAGTGCGCCATGTTTTTTCAATGCGGCAGCGGCTTCACATAAGGTGTTTGCCGTGTCTACCATGTCATCCATAATCACGCAGGTGCGGCCTGCAACATCACCAATAATGTTCATCACTTTGGCAACGTTTGGTTTTGGGCGACGTTTATCGATAATCGCCAAATCTGAACCTAATTGTTTCGCGGCAGCACGTGCACGCACCACGCCGCCAACGTCAGGTGAAACTACCACTAAATTCTCGTGATTTTGTTTCAATAAATCATTGAGCAAAATCGGGGTGGCGTAAATGTTATCTACTGGAATATCAAAAAAGCCCTGAATTTGGTCAGAGTGCAAATCCATAGTTAGCACACGGTTCACACCAACACCAGTCAACATATTGGCTACCACTTTTGCGGTAATCGCAACGCGTGCTGAACGTGGGCGACGGTCTTGACGCGAGTAACCAAGGTAAGGAATCGCAGCAGTAATACGGCCAGCGGATGAGCGACGAAGCGCATCCACCATCACCATGACTTCCATCAGGCTGTCATTAGTGGGGTGGCTGGTTGATTGCAGCACGAATACGTCGCGACCGCGCACGTTTTCAAGCAGTTCAACCATGATTTCACCGTCAGAGAATCTACCCACATCGGCACGGCCAAGCTCGATACCTAAGTGTGTGGCAACCTCTTGTGCGAGCACTGGGTTAGCGTTGCCTGTAAAGACCATCATGTTGCCGTCAGACACCATTTGATTTCCTATCGTGCCGGTTTAATTGTGTGTACCAGCTAGTGACTAAAAGTTAAACAAAACCAAAAAATAAAAGCGTGTAAATCAAAAATCTACACGCTTTTATTTTAATTCATACCGACTAATTATCGCTATTTTACATTGATGCAGATGGTTGCCTGCATTTAAAAATTCTGGCTGGGGAAGAAGGATTCGAACCTTCGCATGCCGGAATCAAAATCCGGTGCCTTAACCAGCTTGGCGACTCCCCAATATTTTAATCAGCGTAACTTACTAATGGGTGCTGATTCAACCCTTTTGCCACAAAACCACGAATATTTTCAGGCTTCATGTCAAAAATTTTATGTGCTATTTTAAGGCTAGTGACTTCTAAAAACACTGAAGCACCTGAGCCACTCATTCTTGCATCGCCATATTGTTTAAGCCAAGCCAAACAACTCGCAACATCAGGATAAAGCGCACAAACTACTTTTTCAAGATCGTTAATAAATTCAGTCCTGATATTGCCGGTTTCTAAATTTTGAGTGCATGTTTCATCACTCGAATTAGCTACCCTTGAAAAGCCCGACATTATCTTGGGATTCGTATCCTTTGTCAATTGCTTATTCGCAAAAATTTGTGCTGTTGATACATGTGCATTGGGCGTGAGTACAACGTAGTAACATTCTTTAAGCGGAATGGCTTGCAGCTGTTCCCCCACGCCTTCTGCCCAAGCATTTGTTCCGAATATAAAAAATGGTACATCGGCGCCTAATTTAAGGCCTAATTGCATGAGTTCTTTACGCGATAAATTCAATTGCCACAGCCGATTAAGTGCGAGTAAAACTGTCGCGGCATCAGAGCTGCCACCCCCTAAGCCGCCACCCATGGGGATGTTTTTTTCAACAAAAATTTCGACGCCTTGTTGGCATTGCGTGTGTTGCTGTAACAACTTTGCAGCACGTACACATAAGTCATCTGCTTGGGGCACTCCTGCCACATCATTCACGCGCTTAATTTCACCTGAATGATTTAGTTTTAAGTAAAGCGTATCAGCGTAATCTAGCAAGCAAAATACGGTTTGCAACAGGTGATAGCCATCGGCGCGTTGACCCACAATATGCAAAAATAAATTAATTTTTGCAGGCGCAGAAAATGCCAGAAAATCTGAGGGCTGTTGCATGCCGATTGGAGTTTAAATTAAAGACTGTATTTTAATGCGGATTTAAGCTTATTGCTGCGGCTGATTCCATTTTTCTACCAGTAACTTGATATTTAATTGCTGGCTTTTAAGGTAAATTTTGCTTGGCAGTGTGTAGGCGCCTTGTTGTTGATAGTTATCGAATTCAATATTCCAACCATCTTGTTCCAGATGCGTCAGTTGGCCTTGTGCGTTCCAGGCGCTGTGTTGAATCGGCGCTGATCTTGGGCGACCAAGTGCCCAGTCGCTTAGGCCTTTTAAAGGTAAGCGCCAGCCCAGCACGTCTTGGGTGAGGGTTTCTGCGTCAGCTGCGCTGTAACTTTTGCCACTGCTATCCAATAACGTAATTTGAGTAGCAGTACTGTTGATGCTGGCGACTTGGCTGCCTAGGGGTGAATACAAGGCGATGTCGTCAGCGTTGGCGCTGTGTTGCCAAATTAAGCTGCCCGAAAAACCTTTGGGGTTGGTTTGAATGCCAATGCGACCTTGTATCGAAAAGCCGGCAATATCTGCCAAACTTTTCAAATGCTGCGCATTTAAGCTTGCAGCATTTTGGTCGATATTGGGTTTAACGGCGGGGCTGGCGCAGGCAACTAACATGCTGGCAGCGAGTAAAAGCATAACAGTGCGCACGCTGCGCACTGTTGTGAATGATAGGTTTAACAATGTCACTGCAACTTGGCCAGCTTACGATTTGAACTTGTTTGCGGTGGCAATCAGCACTTCGTTATCTGGGTTAATCACCAAGGCATCATTCCATATTTTTTTAGCCTGATCGTGACGGCCTTTATGCCATAACACTTCACCCAAGTGCGCGGCGATTTCAGGGTCAGGATTGATACTGTAAGCCTGTTGCAGGTAGTTAATTGCTTGGTCTAAATCACCTTTGCGGTAATAAGCCCAACCTAAACTATCTAACATGTAATGATCGTTTGGCGATAATTCCAGCGCTTTTTGAATCAAGCTAACTGCCTCATCCACTTTAATGTTGCGATCAGCAAACGAGTAGCCCAAGGCGTTGTAGGCCGCTGCAAAATCAGGTTTAAAAGCAATTGCTCTGCGCAATTCGGATTCCATTAAATCAAATTTCTTAATGCGTTCTGCAGCAAGGGCGTAGTCATATACCAATTCTGGCGTATTAGGCAGATTTTTAATTGCCGCTTCCAGCAAATCAAATGCTTCTTGATTGAGCTTGGCTTTGCCTAAAATAGCGGCTTGCGTTTTAATCACTACAATCTGCTGCTCGGTGTTCAAGTTCTCTAACTCGTCTAACAATGCAATGGCTTTTTGTGGTGACTCGGTGCGTGCGATAACCTGCGCAATGCTGAGCTGCGCTTCAAGGTGACGTGGACCCAGTGGTATTTTTTTATACCATTCAAGTGCAGATTTGTCGTGATTTGTTTTCTCTGCGGTTTGACCTAAATATAAATGAATTTGGTCTACATCCTTAAACCCAGCTTGCAGCGCTTCTTGAAAATAGTTTTCAGCTGCAATGTAATTTGCAGATTGAAACGACAACAATCCAACAATTGCGGTTACATCGGCTACGTTTTTATTAGGGCCATTTTTGGCTTGCTGAATAATCGTTGGGTATTCTTTTTCAGCAGCAGCGTATTGTTTTTGATTGACTAAAAGTTTCGCCAAATTAACGCGCACCTCGTTGGCATCTGGGTGTGATCTTAAAAAGCTGTAATAGAAGTCGATGGCGGCTTGTGGTGATTTGGTAAATAAAATTTGCCCTTTCAATAAGGCGGCGATATCCCAACCTGGACGCAGTTTTTCTGCATTGGTAATGGCAATTAATGCATCATCATCTTGGCTTGCCGTCCATGCGGCTTGTGCGACTGCAAAATGCGCTTCGGCCAAGTTGGGGTATGGCTCAGCCAGCGCCTCAATTAGAGTTAATACGGCTTGTTTGTCCTGGCTTCTTGACAGCAGCGTGTTCAAATATAAAAAACCATTGGCGCGTGTGTCTTGTTTTTCGAGCAGTTTAGCCAGATAAGGCTTGGTGTCTTCTAGCCTGCCGGTGGCAATCAGCATTTCCGTCATGGCTTGCTGAGCTTCTGTAGAGTCTGGGTCTAGCTCCGCCCACAGCTTGATGGCAGGGGCGGCTAAATTGGTGAT
This sequence comes from Methylotenera sp. 24-45-7, assembly GCA_002281815.1. Taxonomy (GTDB): domain Bacteria; phylum Pseudomonadota; class Gammaproteobacteria; order Burkholderiales; family Methylophilaceae; genus Methylotenera. The sequence continues at coordinate 1,169 of NCHI01000068.1, read as the reverse complement.
GTTGCCATAAGCAGCTATTTTTGCGGCGCGCTCTGCTAGGCGTGCATCACGTTCGGTTCTTGCCAAGTCGTAAAAAATCGCGCCAGAGGTCGCAATGTCGCCACGCTGGCCAGACACTTCGCCGACTAAATAGCGATAAATAAATTCAGGCTGTACAGATTTTTCTGCCTCGCTTGCGCTTGCAGCATCAGGAGCTGTTGCCATGATTAAAGGCGCTTCGTTGGTTTTTTTAGTTGCGCATGCATTCACAGACAGCATGCCAGCCGCCAATAGCGCCCAGGTCATGGGCTTGAGCAATTGCGTACTTTGTTTAAGAGCAGCATTAATAGACTTGAATTTGATCATTGTGCGCATAAAGTTATGTTCTATGTATTTATAAGTTTGATGATTTAGCGGGCTTGGTTTTTAAGCAGGATTAATTAATTGATTTCAATGATCGCATATTAAAATTTAGCTAAGTTATAAAAGTGCGTTTTACAGCTACTTTGCAATTACGTTTAGATTATTACGTCTAGATTGTGAATGCGTAAGCTCTAATAGTGCGTTGTAACCCTGTATGATGCGCTGGTAACTCTTAGTCCGTGACAGTCGTCGCAAGTTCCTACATAATTATGCGTTGACTATAACGCAAGTCGAGTGAACTTTCCAATAGGCTTAAACTATCTAAGCGGTGCACTTGTAACTTGGTATATGTATTTTTAGTATTTAAACGAATGTTTTAACAATTGAGTAGCTATGAATAATTTTACAGTAGAGGCAATTGAGCTTACACGGCTTTATGGTGGCAGAGAAGCGGTGAGCGATGTAAGTTTTACCTTAACTAAAGGCGAAGTACTTGGGTTTTTAGGGCCGAACGGTGCTGGTAAATCTACCACCATGAAAATGCTCACTGGTAATTTGGCACCTAGCCACGGTAGCGTAAAAATCTGCGGTATCGACATGATTGAAAACCCTAAAGAGGCGAAAGCATTAATTGGGTATCTGCCGGAAATGCGTCCTTTATACAAGGAGCTAACGGTTGACGAGTATCTGATCATGGCCGCGCGCTTGCATCGTGTTAGCGCAAAACATATCAAGCAAGCAGTAGAAACTGCAAAAGAGCGTTGCGGCTTAGGTCACATGAGCAAACGTTTAATTGAAAATTTATCCAACGGTTACCAGCAGCGTGT
>NCHI01000067.1 GCA_002281815.1 Methylotenera sp. 24-45-7 | reverse complement strand
AACGACAGCTCGGGTGGCCATACAAACGGAACGACAAATGCTGTGATTAGGATTGCTCCAGTTAAAACACCAAATATATAATTTTTCATGTAGAGATCTAAGGTTGTGGATTGATAGGATTAATGGGGAATTCAGTGGGGTCATGGAATTCAATGGGGTCAGACCCCATTGAGTTATCGATTTTTAGCATTAGTTATCATCAACTTTACTATGGTGATAATACAAATACGCGAGGCCTGCGGGGGCAATCAATATGGCGGCTGACCAGCACATTGCCATGGTCATTAGTTTGATAAAAAGCATGGGTATTGCATTCAGGATAAATACATTTTCCCCCATGACAAATCTCACCACACTCTCATAAACAAATCTTGAATATGGATATAAGAGACTATTGATTACAAAAAATATAATCATGCTAATAGGTATTGATTGCGTGCCATAACTCTGCACAACAAATAACATCGCGGGGAAGATTAGCCCAAATATAAATTGGCGGAAGTAATACTGATATGAAAGTCCACCAAAGGTTTTAGAGATGATTGGGTGCATGGATATTTTCCTGTTTGGGTGGCTATGACATTTATTTATTGGTAATAAATGTATCAAATTTTGGGAATAATTACCATTTTATTTTAAAGGGTTGATAATTTACTAATTCGGCACGAAAAGAGGGGTGGCATTATTGCTACATAAATTAACTAATCAGTTGCGGATTTTTGTAATATGTTTGTTGGTCAAATTATTTCATTCAGTTAAAGGAGTGCTAACCATGCCATACGTAAATATCAAACTTGTCGGTGAAGTTTCCCGCGAACAAAAGGCGCAAATTGCCAAAGAAATTACTGAAACATTGGAGCGCTTGGCACATAAGCCTAAGTCTTACACTTACATCACCTTTGAAGAGGTGGCGTATGAAGATTGGGCGATTGCTGGAGAATTGCTGGATTCTTAATCGTTCGTATACAAATTAGTTTAATTCCCCTGTATATTTACACCCGCGCAAACAAGGCGCTAATTTTATCCATTCACTTTTTTTGAGGTTTTTTATGAGTAAGTTATTTACAGCGTTGTTTGTTTCTATGATTGCATTGACCAATAACGCGAGTGCTGCGATTGATGAGACGATTCGTTATAAAGATACGATTGAAGTTAACGCGCCAGCTGACAAGGTTTGGGCAAAAATCGGTAATTTTGGTGATATGAGCTGGCATCCGGCGATTGCTAAAACTGCCATTACTTCAGGTAAAGCAGATGAAGCGGGCGCAACACGTGTGCTGACCACGCAAGATGGTGGCGCAATTAACGAGGTGTTGATTAATCAAGATGCCGCAGGCATGAGCTTGAAATATGAAATCACAGAAAGCGTGCTGCCGGTGCGTGAGTATGGCGCAACGCTCAAAGTGGAATCAGCTGGTGAAGGTAAAAGTATCGTGACATGGCGCGCAATGTTTAAACGCAAAGACCCTGCAAATCCGGGTGCAAAAGGTCAGGACGATGCTGCGGCTAAAGAAGCAATTAGCGGCATATTTAGATCTGGTTTAGAAAATATTAAAAAGATTTCTGAGTAACCAGTCATTTGAATTAGTTTTAAATTCAAGCAGATCGGTAGCAGACAATTATTACTGCTACCGATGCACGCCATTCAAGCTTTGGGCTGTTAAAATACGCCCATGTTCGACCCCAAACCCATCTTAAAAAATCTGCCTAATTTACCTGGCGTGTACCGCATGATTAATGTTGCGGACGAGGTGATTTATGTAGGCAAGGCCAAAGACCTTAAAAAACGCGTTTCGTCTTATTTTAATAAAAACCTGCCCAGTCCGCGTACGCGCATGATGGTAAGCAATATTGTTAAAATCGAAACTACGGTCACGCGCAGTGAAGCTGAAGCCTTGTTGCTGGAAAATAACCTGATTAAAGGCTTGATGCCGCGCTATAACGTGTTGTTTCGGGATGATAAAACCTACCCGTACATTACGCTCACTGGTGATGAATTTTCGCGATTGGCGTTTCATCGTGGCACGCAGCGTCAAGGAAATAAAGCTAAAGGTTCCAATCAGTATTTTGGGCCATTTCCTAATGCTGTGGCGGTGCGCGAGAGCATACAGCTATTACAAAAAGTATTTAAGCTGCGCACTTGTGAAAACACTGTGTTTGCCAATCGCAGCCGCCCCTGTCTGCAACATCAGATAGAGCGCTGTACTGCACCGTGTGTGGGTTTTATCAGCCCTGAAAACTACCGAAACGATGTGCAGCAAGCTGCTATGTTTTTGCAAGGAAAAACCACCGAAGTAATGGATACACTAGCCGAGCAAATGAATATAGCAGCGGCTAAGCAGGAGTATGAACAGGCGGCGGTGTATCGTGATCGCATTCAGGCGCTGCGCCAAGTACAGGCTAAGCAGTTTGTCAGTGACTTTAATGTGTCGGACGCAGATGTGATTGCCTGTGCAGAGCTGCAAGGCCAGCATTGCATTAATTTGGTGATGATACGTGGCGGGCGGCATTTGGGTGATAGAAGCTATATGCCTAAAAATACCGATGGCGAAACCTTGGAAAATAGCGTGGAAGCCTTTATTGCGCAGCACTACATGGCGCAAAATACGCCACCGCTGATTGTAACTGGCGTGAAGATTGAAACTGCCGTGTTGGAACAAGTGCTGAGCGAGCAAGCCGGACGTAAAGTCAAGATTAATACCAATGCAATTGGCGATAAACGCGTGTGGCTGAAAATGGCGCAGACTAACGCTGAGTTGGCATTGGGTCAACGTGCGGCCACTTCGGCTAATCAAACTGCCAAGCTGCTTGCATTACGCGAGGCTTTACGCTTGCCAGACAGCACCGAGCGCATGGAGTGTTTTGACATCAGCCACACCATGGGCGAGGCAACGGTGGCCAGTTGTGTGGTGTTTGACCGTGGCGATATGCAAAATAGCGAATACAGGCGTTACAACATTACTGGCATTACCCCGGGCGATGATTACGCCGCTATGCGCGATGTGTTGACCAGACGTTACAAAAAAGTAGCGGCGGGTGAGGGCAAGCGCCCGGATTTGATTTTTATTGACGGTGGTAAAGGTCAGCTGGGCGTGGCGATAGAGGTGATGGCTGAAGTTGGGCTGGAAGATATTTTAATGGTAGGCATTGCCAAAGGTGAAGACCGTAAGCCCGGCTTGGAAACCATGATTTTTTCTGATACCGGCGAGATGATTAACCTTGAAAAAGATAATAAAGGCTTACATTTATTACAGCAGATACGCGATGAGGCACACCGTTTTGCGATTACCGGTCACCGTGCCAAGCGTGCAAAAGCCAGATTACATTCCAGCTTAGAAGATATTGAAGGCATTGGTGCTAAACGCCGCAAAGCCCTGCTCACGCGCTTTGGTGGGTTAGATGGCGTAAAAAGTGCTAGTATTGATGAAATTGCTAACGTTGAGGGTATTAGCCGTGCGTTAGCAGAAAAAATTTACGATGAGCTGCATTAGCAGCTTTCACAAGAAAAGGGAGCCGCATTCATGACCTGTAATATTCCAACCATGATCACATGGCTGCGTATCCTGCTGATTCCTGTGTTTGTGGTGGTGTTTTATTTACCCACAGACCCACAGCGTTTCGGTGCGATTCCTGCACATTGGGTGAATGTGACGGCAACACTGATTTTTGCAGTGGCGGCAATTACTGACTGGCTGGATGGCTATCTCGCGCGTAGGTTAAACCAGACCTCATCGTTCGGTGCTTTTTTAGACCCGGTGGCAGATAAGCTGATGGTGGCTGCAGCTTTGATTGTGTTGGTGGAGTTTGAGCGTGTGGGTGCGGTGATTGCATTGATTATTATTGGTCGTGAAATCGCCATTAGCGCGCTGCGTGAATGGATGGCGGGCGCAGGGCAAGGCAGCAGTGTAGGCGTTGCTATGATAGGCAAAGTAAAAACTGCCGTGCAAATGATCGCAATTTTATTTTTGTTGTATTGGGATCCGATTCAGCTGGGCGGCTTGGCATTATTCCCTACCAAAATACTGGGGCAGGTGTTAATTGCCATCGCTGCATTTTTAACATTGCTATCAATGGCTTATTATTTACGCGCCGCTATGCCAAAAATCAGGCAAAAATAAAGTATAAAAAATTAAGTCATTTTTGCTTGACGATATCGTCAAAATCTCTATAATGGCGCCTGTCTTAACGGTGACACAACGTAATGACAATGCGGGAATAGCTCAGCTGGTAGAGCGCAACCTTGCCAAGGTTGAGGTCGCGAGTTCGAACCTCGTTTCCCGCTCCAAATTTTAAAAACGGCGAATGCATTTATGCTTTCGCCGTTTTAGTTTCAACAGTATTCGGTTGAGTTACAATGCCGAATTACATGGCGCGATAGCAAAGCGGTTATGCCGCGGCCTGCAAAGCCGTTTAGGCCGGTTCGACTCCGGCTCGCGCCTCCAGGTTTAGTAGTTGCAGTAATGCGGGAATAGCTCAGCTGGTAGAGCGCAACCTTGCCAAGGTTGAGGTCGCGAGTTCGAACCTCGTTTCCCGCTCCAAAAAATTAACGGCGAACACAGCAATGTGTTCGCCGTTTTTCTTGCTTCATCCTGTCTAGTCCACTCAAGTTTAACGTCTATCTAACAACGTGCAATTGGCGTTGCTAAAACCCATTTCAGCGCATGGTTTTTAGCTCGCGCACAATATCGGTGCGCCGCTATGTCGCCAGTGCGATAAAGTACTTGTTAATCATGTGCTGCGCATGGCACGGGGCTTGCTTTTACATAATTAAGTAAACAATGGCTATTTAAGGTTGATACATCATGGAGCATGCCAGCAAAACATTTTTTGATGAGATGCATTTAAGCCCGTCAACAGTGCGTGATTTATATGCCAAATATTCGCAGTGGTTAGGCAATGTGTCTGGTTCTAAGCTGGAAAGCCGACGTCAGGAAGCTGAATTGTTATTTCGTCGGGTGGGCATTACCTTTAACGTCTATGGAGAGCAGGCGGAAACTGAGCGCTTGATTCCGTTTGATGTGATTCCGCGCATTCTGGCAGCAAGTGAGTGGAAAGTGTTATCCAGCGGTGTGATTCAACGTGTGAAAGCGTTGAATATGTTTTTGCATGACATATATCACCAGCGCGAAATTATTAAAGCCGGCATCATTTCAGACAGTATTTTAAGGCATGCGCAATATCGTCCAGAGATGATTAATGTGGATGTGCCCAACGGCATTTACGCACACATTGCAGGCGTGGATATTGTGCGCACCGCTGAAAACCAGTTTTATGTATTGGAAGATAACCTGCGCACACCTTCAGGTGTTTCTTATATGCTGGAAAATCGCAAAATGATGATGCGACTTTTTCCGGAGTTATTTCGGCAGTATTCCATCGCCCCGGTTGAGCATTATCCGCAAATGCTTAAAAACAATCTGCGCGCAGTAGCGCAATCCGGTGTTAAAGATCCAACAATTGTGTTGCTCACGCCAGGTGCTTATAACAGCGCCTATTTTGAGCATGCGTTTTTAGCGCAGCAAATGGGTGTAGAACTGGTGGAAGGGCAGGATTTGTTTGTGCGTAATAACGCGGTGTATATGCGCACCACTGAGGGGCCTAAGCGTGTTGATGTGATTTATCGTCGTATGGATGATGAATATATAGACCCGCTGGCGTTCCGGCCAGATAGCATGTTGGGGGTGCCGGGTTTGTTGTCGGTTTATCGCAACGGCGGTGTGACGCTTGCCAATGCTGTGGGCACTGGCGTGGCCGATGATAAGGCAACCTATATTCGCGTGCCGGAAATGATTAAATTCTATTTGGGCGAAACGCCGATATTATCCAACGTGCCCACCTTTGAATTAAGCAAAGCCGATGACTATGCTTACGTGATGGAGCATTTGAGCGAGCTGGTGGTGAAAGAGGTGCAGGGCTCAGGCGGCTATGGCATGTTGGTTGGGCCTACGGCTAGCAAAAAAGAAATCGCCGATTTCAGGTTAATTATCAAAGCCAACCCAGCTAACTATATCGCGCAGCCTACGCTGGCGCTTTCCACTTGTCCAACCATGGTCGGGCAAGGGGTTGCGCCTAGACACGTTGATTTGCGGCCGTTTGTATTGTCCGGAAAAACCACCACACTGGTGCCTGGCGGCTTGTCACGGGTGGCGATGCGTGAAGGTTCGCTGGTCGTGAATTCATCGCAAGGCGGTGGCACCAAAGACACTTGGGTATTGCAGGAAATGGAAACCCAGGCACTTTCCGAGCTACAAGTCCAACCTGAAGCCAGTGACACAGAGAAAGTCGCCTTATGTTAAGTAGAACCGCAAATCATTTATATTGGTTGGCACGTTATATCGAGCGTGCAGAAAACATGGCGCGAATTTTAGAGGTCACAGCGAATATGGCGATGGTACCTAATGCTGCGGTCAGTGAGGCCGCATTGTGGCAGCCGGCACTGGAAATATCCGGCAATGCCGATGCCTATAAAACGCACTTTCATGAATTTAAAGCCAGCTCGGTTATTTTCTTTTTGGCTTTGGACGAAAAAAATCCATCCAGTATTTATTCAGCACTGTTCAGTGCGCGCGAAAACGCGCGTGCCGTGCGCGTGGCCATGACCAGTGAAACATGGGAAAACATTAATACGCTGTGGTTGGAGTTTCAGCAGTTTCAAGGCAAAAATCTCGCTGAAGAAGGGTTACGTGAACTGTGTGATTGGGTGAAAGCGCGCTCACACTTATTTCGCGGCGTGAGCGCAGGCACCATGCTGCGTGACGATGCGTTTGAGTTTTTGCGTTTGGGTACATTTATTGAGCGCGCTGATAATACAGCGCGTTTATTAGACGTGAAATACCATTTGTTGTTGCCGCAAGAAGAAGAGGTAGGGGGTGGTGTAGATTATTACGAATGGAGTGCAGTGCTGCGCTCAGTTTCAGCGTTTCAGGCATATCAAAAATTGTTTAATGACACAATTTTGCCATGGCGTGTGGCTGAGCTGCTGGTATTGCGCAGAGATATGCCGCGATCGCTACATGCCTGTTTTGCCGAGATCGTATCGATTTTGGAAAACCTGACCAACGGTCATCATAAAGAGTGCAAAAGGATTGCTGGTGAGATTAATGCAAGTTTGTTGTTTGGTCGCATAGATCATATTTTTCAAAATGGATTGCATGAGTTTTTAACTGATTTTATCGAGCGTAACCATCAGTTAGGCCTAGAGATACAAAACAGTTTTTTAAATATTCATGCTGCTTAAACTGGTATTCATTAGAAAGCAACATTCATGCATTTAAGCATACGTCACAACACAGTCTATCAATACAGCGAGCCGCTCATTTATAGCATTCAGCAGCTAAAGCTGACCCCTAAAGACGGATTTGGTCAGAGCATCAAAAATTGGACGATTTCAGTGAACGCGCATTTGCATCAATATCAGGATTGCCATGGCAATATTGTGCATACGGCAGTGATGGATAATCAGCACAATGAAATTAATATTATTGCCAAAGGTGAAGTGGAAACAGGGTTGAAAGTGCTGTTGAATGATGAATTGCTGCCCTTGGATATTTTTTTACGCAGTACTGAATTGACGTTGGTAGATGCGGCACTCAAGGACTTTGCCAACCAGTTTTTACCACTGCTGAGTATTGAGGATTTAGAAAAATTAGGCGAAGCAATTATTGCTAAAGTGCCTTATCATCGCGGCACTACCGGCGTTTATACCAGCGCCTCTCAGGCTTTTGCTGTGGGTGTGGGGGTGTGTCAGGATCATGCGCATATTTTCATTGCCTGCTGTCGAAGTTTGGGTGTGCCAGCTAGGTATGTGAGTGGTTATTTATTTACCGATGATGGGCATTTGCTAGATAGCCACGCTTGGGCAGACGCTTGGCTTGCAGGCATAGGCTGGGTGAGTGTGGATGTATCCAATTTATGTTTGGCTGACGCTAAATATGTGCGCTTGGCGACTGGTTTGGATTACCATGAGGCTTGTCCGGTCAAAGGCTTGCGTGTGGGTGGCGGCTTGGAAACATTGCATGTAGGCGTGAATATCTCGCAATCGGCAGAAGATGCGCTTGAACAAATGCAGCAATCTCAACAATGATGTAATTAAAAAATAATGATGGAAGTAAGCATATGACGTATTGTGTTGCCCTGCTACTGGAAGAGGGTTTAGTGCTGGCATCTGATACCCGAACCAATGCGGGTGTGGATCAAGTGGCGATTTTTCCTAAAATGTATACCTTTTCAGTGCCGGGCGAGCGCGTCATTACCTTGCTCACCGCGGGTAATTTGGCAATCACACAGTTGGTAATTAATCGATTGCGCGACGCCGTGAAGCAGGATTCGGGATTACATGTCAATAATGCAGTTAGCTTGTTTGAAGTGGCTAGTTTGGTGGGGGATGAAGTGCGTTATGCATTTGAGCGTGATGCCGAGCACCTCAAAAATCATCACGCTGAATTTCACGCCAGTATCATCGTGGCCGGGCAGATTAAAGGCGAAGCACCCCGCTTATTTAATGTCTATAACGCAGGTAACTTTATTGAAGCCAGTGCTGAAACGCCCTATTTTCAGATAGGCGAGACTAAATATGGCAAGCCTATTATCGACCGCGTGATTCAGCATGAAACCAAGATTTTAGACGCGGTGAAGTGCGTGCTGATTTCTTTTGACTCCACAATTCGCAGTAATATTTCAGTCGCGGCACCGATAGATTTGATGCTGTATCGTAAAGATAGTTTGGATGTGGACTGCCAGCAGCGTATTACCGAAAATGATGCGTAT
>NCHI01000066.1:10483-12151 GCA_002281815.1 Methylotenera sp. 24-45-7 | reverse complement strand
TCGAAATGATCTCGTCTTTAGTAGTAATTCTAAAGACATTAAAATTCACTTGGGTGTTATCAAAAATAAATGCTTTTGCACCTATTTCAAAATTATTACTTTCGCTAGGTTTTAAGCTTAGATTTGGTTTGCTCGCTGCACCCGTTTCTACTGTATCGAAAGCAGCTTCAATAAAAGTTGGGGTTTCAAAACCTTTACCAAAATTTGCATATAAATTAACTGCAGGGTCTACTTTCCAAACAGCGCCGATTACGGGGGTTGTCTTTTGGTATTCTACTGAGCCGCTATTGTCAGCATTACTACCAGTGCCTGTTATAAATTTGTCTTCAACTTTCAGTCTGACTTTTGTACGTCGGGCGCCAGCGTGAAAGTCAAGTTTTTCAGTCACGCCAAGTTTTGCTTGAACATACTGATCAAAGTTATTTGAAATATTGGTTTCATTGCGATTGAGTACGTTGACATTGAAACCATTATTGAGGACGTTCGTATCTAAACGGTCGTCGCTGGACTTTCCATAAGTGAGGCCGAAAGATAAGTTATAAGGCATTTCTGCTAGTGTGCCATTATTATCCCAGCGCGCATCCATGCCATAAAAATCTCTGTCTATTTCACTTAACCTAGCGCAAGTTCCACGTAACGGATCGGTTCCAGAGCAGAAATTTGTAGCTGACCCTGTTCCTTTCAACACTCTAGCAAGCGGTGTTGTGGTTAAAACTTGCGCATTCCTCCGATTGCCTGCATATGGAGTTAGGGTAATTTTGTTATTAGCGCTGAAAGCATGTTCTAAATTGAAACCAATTTGTGCGTGGTCTCGTTTAACGCCGGTATTTGCAAATCGTGCAGCAGTCACCACATCTTTACGAGTGTTGCTATCAAACGCTCTTGCTCTGTCTAAACCAATTGGATCCTGTGCTTCTTGTTCAAACCAGTTAACTAATGTTGTTAATTTTGTTTCATCACTGATGTTGAATTTAAATTTGGCCGTTGCCTGCTGCTTTTTGCCAGCACTAAAGTCACGATAACCGTCAGTTTCAAAATTAGATGTATTCAGCATATATTCAATTTTTTCAGTGGTGCCAGATGCATCAAGAACTTGTCTTTTAGTTCCATAGCTACCAAACATCACTGTGCTGTCAACTTCCAAAGATTGGGGTGCATCTTTTGTTAGCATTTGTATAACACCACCTGATGAGTTGCCATAAAGTGCAGAAAACGGTCCGCGCATCACTTCAATGGATTTAATGGCAGCTAGATCGACAACCCCTGGTTGGCCTTGGCCATCAGGCATAGACAGTGGAATGCCATCTACATAAACACGCACGCCACGCACACCAAAACTGGAGCGTGAGCCGAAGCCGCGGCTGGAGATTTGTGGATCTTGCGATTGATTAGTACGGTTTTGTGCCGTAATACCCGGAACGCGAATTAAACTTTCAGACAAGGTCATTTGTAGTTGACCGTCCTGAATATCTTTTTTATTCACCACATCAATTGCTACAGGCAAGTCAAAACTGTTTTGTTCAACACGCGTAGCGGTGACGACAACTGGTGCGGTAACGAGGGCATTTTCTGCTGCAATAAGTTGTGGACTGTTTATTAGCGTGCCTAAGACGGCTAAATAAATCGTTTTTTTATGGTGTGTGTGACGACGTAGCATGAATGGCCTCA
>NCHI01000066.1:0-10433 GCA_002281815.1 Methylotenera sp. 24-45-7 | reverse complement strand
TCATTTTAAATGATTTGTCGGAATTTATATTCATTATTTCCATGATTTAATTGTGGTTAATCAAGCGAAAGTTTTAGTTGGTTTATAGGTGATTTTCAGAAAGGCACAGTTTGAAGACACTTTTTTGCCATGTAGGCTAAAGCATTTTTACAATATGTTCCAAAAGTAGATGAGCAACGATATCTTTGCCTGCTCTTGGCAGTGTGTGAGCACCTTTAGCATCAAGTAGCGTCACACTGTTCTCATCTTGCCCCATGCTTTCGCTCACCAAGTTGGCAACTAACAGAGGTAGTTTTTTGGCTTGTCGTTTTGCTTCGGCGTGCTGTAGCAGATTTTCGGTTTCCGCGGCAAACCCCACACAAAAAGGTGCGTTAGGTAAGCTGGCAACTTCGGCCAAGATATCTTTATTCGGCTTGAGTTCTAAAGTAAGTGATGACTTACTTTTTTTAATTTTTTGTGGGGAATTAATGACAGGACTATAGTCTGCAACAGCTGCGACACTGATGAAAATCTCTTGATTAGCAATATTGCGCATGACGTTTTGATACATGGCTTCTGCACTACAGGCTGCAATTACTTTGACACCTGTGGGTGGTGGCAAAGTAGAAGCACCAGATATTAATGTGACATCAGCACCCATGTCAGCAGCTTTTTGTGCGATTGCGTAGCCCATTTTTCCTGAGCTTAAATTGGTAATCGCACGCACAGGGTCTATCATTTCTAGCGTGGCGCCAGCGGTGACCAATATTTTTTTTCCGTGCAAAAGTTTAGGCTGAAAATAGGCCAACACCAAATGGAGTAACGCTTGTGCTTCCAGCATGCGCCCCAATCCGATTTCACCGCAAGCTTGCTCGCCACTAGCCGGCCCAAATAAGGTGACGCCATCAGCATTAAGTTGTGCCACATTGCGTTGCGTTGCCGGGTTTTCCCACATTTGTTTGTTCATTGCTGGGGCGATGAGTAGCGGACAATCTCTAGCCAAGCATAGCGTAGACAACAAATCATCAGCGCGGCCTTGCACCAGTTTTGCCATAAAGTCGGCACTGGCGGGAGCAATTAAAATCGCATCTGCAGCTCGGCTAAGTTCAATATGCGGCATACCATTAGCGATAGAGGCGTCCCACATATCCTTAAATACAGGTTTGCCAGATAATGCTTGCATGGTGACCGGCGTAATAAATTGACAGGCAGCTTCTGTCATCACGACCTGCACATCAATATTAGCTTTCACCAGCAACCGAACTAACTCTGCTGCTTTATAAGCTGCGATACCGCCGGTGATGCCCAGAACAATTGATTTGTTTTTTTGCATAATTGCTGAAATGTATGTAATGCTTTCATTTTAATATGAAATCCAGCATAAAACATTGATTATCTACAGCGGAGAAATGCGCATACGATTTTAGCTGGGAGGCTATATGGCAATTACAGATTGGCCGGCGAGTGAGCGGCCTAGAGAAAAGCTTATAGAGTTAGGCGCAACATCTTTATCGGATCTGAATTGCTCGCTATTTTTTTACGTGTTGGGGTGGTTGGTAAAAGCGCAGTAGATTTAGCACGTGATTTGTTGTCGCAGTTTGGTAGCTTAAATGGTATTTTTGCCGCCAGCGAGACAGAGTTAAGCCAAGTACATGGTATCGGTAGCAGTAAATATGTCCAGCTACAGGCGATTTTTGAAATGAGCCGTCGCGCGCTTAATGAAGAGTTGCAGCAGCGTGACGTGTTTCAATCACCGCAGCATGTACGAGATTATTTAATCCTGCGTTTAGGTGCACTGACACGTGAAGTTTTTTTAGTGATGTTTTTAGATGCGCAAAACAGACTGAGTGCCACCGAGGAAATGTTTAGTGGTACGCTTACGCAAACCAGTGTGTACCCACGCGAAGTGGTAAAGCGCGCCATGCATCACAATGCTGCCAGCGTCATTTTCGCGCACAATCATCCATCAGGAATCGCGCAGCAAAGCTCGGCTGATGAATTGTTAACTGGGCAGTTAAAGCAGGCTTTAGCCTTGGTTGATGTCAGGGTGTTAGATCATTTTATTGTTGCAGGCAATCAAACCTTATCTTTTGCTGAGCGCGGGTTGCTTTAGCTAAAGAGATAAAGAAATACTGGTATATAAGGCAAACTATGGTGATAGATGATGCACATTGGTTAAATTTAGCAGTGGCGCTGGGAATCGGCCTGCTGATAGGCGCTGAGCGCGAACGTAAAAAAGCTGATACTGGTGAGCGTAGAAAAGATAATTCAGGTACCAGTGCGATTGCCGGGGTGCGCACTTTTACTATTGCTTCTTTATTAGGTGCAGTGAGTATGGCGATTAATCCTTGGTTGCTGATGGTTTCTATCGTCTGTCTGACCATTTTTGTAACTTCAGCCAGCTTTGTGAGTAAAAACGATAATCCTAGCCTTACGACTGAAGTCAGTTTAATTTTGACTGTAATTCTAGGCGGGCTGGCTATGAGTGAAGCTGGCTTGGCCGCAAGTTTGGCAGTTGCTGTGGCGATATTGCTGGCTGCAAAGGAGCCTATTCATTGGTTTGTACGTGGCGCCGTGACTAAAGATGAAATGAATGACTTTTTCATACTGGCTGCAGCCACACTGATTGTTTTGCCGATAGTGCCGAATGCGTTGATAGGGCCCTTTGATGCAATTAACCCAAGAAATTTATGGTTAATTGTGATTTTAGTGATGTTGATAGGTGCGCTCAGTCACCTCGCTCTGCGCTTGCTAGGCAGCAAAGCAGGTTTGCCAGTGGTAGGCTTGGTGTCAGGGTTCATATCTAGCATTGCAACTGTAGGTGCTATGGGTAGTCGCGCTACTAAAACACCAGAACTGATGGGCAGTGCAGTGGCAGGTGCGACACTTTCGTGTTTGTCTACGGTGCTACAGTTGAGTTTGCTATTGGCTGCAATCCACCCGCCAACCTTATATGCACTTGCGTTGCCTTTGCTGTTCGGCGGCGTATCGATAGCGGTTTATGGCTTGGTCGTGACCCTGAGTTCGCTGCATCATAACGGTCTTGCGCTGGACGATCTGGGTCGCTCATTTAGTGTAAAAACAGCGGTAATGCTAGCGGCCATTATTGCCCTTGCATTGCTGGCATCTGCGGCGCTAAATACTTGGTTTGGTCAGGCAGGCTTGGTGATTGCTTCAGGGGTAGCTGGCCTTGCAGACGCCCACGCAGCTACAATTTCTGTAGCATCGCTAGCTTTGGCAGATAAGCTATTAGTCGCAGACGCGGTGATTGCCATATTGGTCGCGTTCTCTGTCAATGCTTTTTCAAAAGTGGTTGCAGCAACGTTTACTGGCGGTCGTGAATTTGCACAAAAAGTAACGCTGGGAATAGTGATTCAAGTCGCGGCCATATGGATGGCTTGGGGCTTGTTTTAAACTGTAGGTTTGCTTAATTTATTTTAGAAAAATAATGATGAATAAAAATCTTAAATTAATCGTATGGCTGCTCGTGGGCATTGTTGGCGCTTATGCCGTGGCGGGTATTGCGCTCAATCGGGGCGAAAGTATCAACGCATTATGGCTAATTACTGCCGCAGTTTGCGTGTATGCAATTGCCTATCGTTTTTATGCCGCGTGGATAGCAGCCAAAGTATTGGTGATTGACGAAACCCGAGCCACACCGGCTGAGCGGTTGGATAATGGCCGAGATTTTATTCCGACTAATCGGTGGGTAGTTTTTGGGCATCATTTCGCGGCAATTGCCGGCCCAGGGCCGCTGATAGGCCCAACCTTGGCGGCGCAGTTTGGTTACCTACCAGGTACTTTGTGGATATTGATTGGCGCGGTGTTGGGCGGTGCAGTACAAGACATGGTGACCTTGTTTTTCTCTACGCGTCGTAATGGCCGTAGTTTAGGACAAATGGCGCGTGATGAAATTGGCGCAGTCGGCGGAACAGCAGCGCTGGTGGGCACGTTCATGATTATGATTATTTTGATTGCGGTGTTGGGTTTGGTGGTAGTTAACGCCATGAAGCATAGCCCATGGGCAACCTCTACCGTAGCTGCAACTATTCCAATTGCCATGTTTGTCGGTATTTACATGCGCAATATTCGTCCGGGACGCGTCTTAGAGGCGTCAATGATAGGCGTGGTGTTATTGCTACTTTCAGTGTGGGGTGGTGGCTGGATTAATCAGCATGAAACTTTGCGCGGCTTATTTGACCATGACGGTTTACCGCTGGCTTATGCGATTATTGTGTATGGCTTTGCTGCAGCGGTGTTGCCGGTTTGGCTGTTGCTAGCGCCACGTGATTATTTATCAACATTTATGAAATTGGGCACAATTATATTGTTGGCGGTGGCCATTGTGATTTTGCAACCTGAAATCCACATGCCAGCAGTGACGCAATTTATCGACGGCACTGGGCCGATTTTTGGCGGTAAATTATTTCCGTTTGTATTCATCACCGTGGCTTGTGGGGCAATTTCCGGCTTTCATGCGTTGATTGCCTCAGGTACTACACCTAAATTACTGATGAACGAACGCAACATTCGCATGATTGGATATGGTGGCATGCTGCTAGAGAGCTTTGTGGCGATTATGGCAATGATTGCAGCCACCGTGTTGGAGCCAGGTGTGTTTTTCGCAATTAACAGTCCAGCGGGTGTGGTGGGTAAAGAAGCCGTAGACGCAGTTGCTAAAATTAACAGTTGGGGCTTTGCCGTTACAGTGGAGCAGATGGAGCAGCTTGCTAGAGACATGGGTGAAACCACCCTTTTTGCACGCACTGGCGGCGCACCGAGTTTAGCCGTGGGTATGGCGAGTATTTTTGGTAGCGCATTCGGCCGGCACTTACTGGCGCTTTGGTACCACTTTGCCATCATGTTTGAGGCAATATTTATTTTAACTACGCTAGATGCTGGTACGCGTGTGGGACGTTTTATGTTGCAAGACATGCTGGGTAACTTTCACAAAAAGCTCGGTGAAACCTCTTACACGCCATCCGTTATTTTAACCAGCAGCATCGTGGTGGCGGGTTGGGGCTATTTCTTATATATCGGCGTGATAGACCCCAACGGTGGCGTGAATATTTTATGGCCATTATTCGGCATTGCGAACCAAATGCTAGCCGCTATTGCCCTATGTGTAGCGACTGGTATTTTAGTGAAATCCGGTAAGCTCAAATATGCATGGGTAACGGCATTGCCTTTGCTATGGTTGGTGATAATCACCACCACTGCGGCCTATCAAAAAGTATTTAGCACCGATATTCGTGTAGGCTTTTTGGCAGCTGCGGACGATTTGGCTGCAAAACTTTATAGTGGTGTGTTGCCACCGGAAAAAGCTGCGGTAGCTCCACAACTGATATTTAATCAGCATCTGGATGCTTATTTAACGCTATTCTTCGTGGTGGTGTTATGGGTGGTTATTATTGATATGTTGCGTTTATGCCTGCGCTATTTAGCAGGCAGACCAGTGCGCAAGCTTTCAGAAACACCGCATGAGCCAAGCAGATTGGTTGAGAATTGGGTGAGAGATTAATGTTGAAACAATTGAGACATTTGTGGCATGTTATCCGTCGTTTAACCGGAGACGACGCCTATGAGCAATATCTCAAGCATCACGCAGCGTTTCATCAAGCATCTGTTGATGCGCCGCCTGCGTTGTCGCGTAAAGAGTTTTTTAAACTGTGGCAAGACAGTAAATGGAAAGGTGTGAAACGATGCTGTTAAAGGCGCTGGATGAAGCTGATGTGTCGCGTGTGATTGAAATGGCTTGGGAAGACCGCACCCCATTTGAAGCAATTGAAGCGCAGTTTGGCCTAAATCAGGATGGTGTAATTAAACTCATGCGTAGTCATTTAAAGCTGAGTTCTTTTAAGCTTTGGCGCGAGCGCACGCACGGGCAAACCACCAAGCATGTGAAGTTGCGTAGTGCTGCGGTCACACGACATAAAGCGAATCACCGTGTGAAGCAGTTTTGACCTAGGGTTAGCGCAAAGCAGGTCTAGCGTAGTTTTTTTTTCTGGCAGATAGTCAGCATAATCAAACCAACAATCACCATCGGTAAACTCAACCACTGCCCCATACTTAAGCCCATGGATAATAACCCTAAATAATCATCCGGTTCGCGGGTGAATTCCACCAAGAATCTAAAGCTACCGTAAAAGATTAAAAACATCGCTGAAATCGTGCCGGTAGCGCGTGGTTTTGATGCATAAATCCATAGAATCAAAAATAGTGCTACACCTTCAAGCGCAAATTCATACAACTGCGATGGGTGGCGTAAAGCGTCGTCCACGTTGGGGAACGCCATGCCAAAGCTCGAGTTAGTGACTCTGCCCCATAATTCAGCGTTAATAAAATTACCCATACGCCCCGCGCCTAGGCCAATCGGCACCAGCGGCGCAACAAAATCCATGATTTTTAGCCAGTTTAAGCGGTATTTTCTTCCGAACACCCACATGGCAGCCAACACACCTAAAAACCCACCATGAAAACTCATACCACCCTGCCATACAGCTAAAATCTCTGATGGGTGCGCTACAAAGTAATCTAACTGATAAAACAACACATAACCCAAACGGCCGCCGATAATCACGCCAAGCGCACCAAAAAACAGCGCGTCATCTAACATACTCACGTTCCAGCGGTACCATGTGCGGTGATTGATTTGCCATTTACCCAACACCAAAAACGATATGAAGCCAGTGAGATACATCAGGCCATACCAATGAATACCAAAAGAACCTAAATGAATTGCGATGGGGTCAAACTGAGGGTGAACAAACATGGGCGACTAACTTCTGTTGAGTAATGTGTGATTTTACCTAAGTTTTCGTTCTAAACAATGTTTAGTTACTGGTCTGCATCAGTAAACTATTAGGTTAACTAGTCAACAAGAGGCTTACGAATTTTTATAATAATTATTATTTAAATAATAGGGTGTTAGCTTATATTTCTTTGGCTACTTCCCGCCACCTAGTCTAAAATTACACTTCTGTTTAATCTTCATATCATTACGGATTTTTATCATGCCAGTTTATCGTTCACGCACTACTACTCATGGCCGCAATATGGCGGGGGCACGCGCTTTGTGGCGCGCTACCGGGATGAAGGATGGTGATTTCGACAAGCCTATCATCGCCGTTGCTAACTCATTCACGCAGTTTGTGCCTGGCCATGTGCATTTGAAAGACATGGGGCAACTGGTGGCGCGTGAGGTTGAAAAAGCGGGTGGTGTGGCGAAAGAGTTCAACACCATTGCGGTGGATGACGGCATTGCCATGGGTCACAGCGGTATGTTGTATAGCTTGCCTAGCCGCGATTTGATTGCTGATAGCGTGGAATATATGGTGAATGCGCACTGTGCCGATGCGCTGGTATGTATTTCAAATTGCGACAAAATTACTCCAGGTATGCTGATGGCGGCATTGCGCTTGAATATCCCAGTGGTGTTCGTTTCTGGTGGGCCAATGGAGGCTGGTAAAGTAAATTGGGGCGGAACTACGCATAAACTAGATTTGGTAGATGCCATGGTGGCAGCCGCTGATGACAAGGTAAGTGATGCAGAGTCTGACGCGATTGAGCGTTCAGCTTGCCCTACTTGCGGATCATGCTCAGGCATGTTCACTGCTAACTCGATGAATTGTTTAACTGAAGCTTTGGGTTTGAGTTTGCCGGGTAATGGTTCAACGCTGGCCACGCATGGCGCGCGTAAAGAATTGTTCTTAAAAGCGGGGCGTTTAATTGTTGAATTGGCAAAACGCCATTATGAGCAAGATGATTACAGCGTATTGCCACGTAGCATCGCTAACTTAAAAGCTTTTGAAAATGCGATGAGTTTAGATGTGGCGATGGGTGGTTCTACTAATACTGTGCTGCATTTGCTGGCAGCGGCGCATGAAGCGGGTGTGGATTTCACTATGAGTGACATTGACCAGATTTCACGCAAAGTGCCGTGTGTGAGCAAGGTGGCGCCTGCGACCGCCAAATATCACATGGAAGATGTGCACCGTGCGGGTGGCGTGATGGCTATTTTGGGTGAGTTAGACCGCGCAGGGGTGATACACCGTGATACGCCTACCGTGCACAGCGCTACTTTAGGCGATGCGCTTGATCATTGGGATATTAAAGTTACACAAGATGAAGATGTGAAGAAGTTTTTCCGCGCAGCGCCGGGCGGCATTGCTACCACTATCGCATTTAGCCAAAGCATGCTTTATCCAACGCTGGATGATGACAGAAGTGAAGGCTGTATTCGCGACAAAGCCCATGCTTACTCACAAGACGGTGGCTTGGCGGTGCTATATGGCAACATTGCGTTGGACGGCTGCATTGTGAAAACTGCGGGTGTGGATGACAGCATTTTGAAATTCACTGGTCGGGCACGTATTTTTGAAAGCCAAGATTCGGCAGTTGAAGCGATTTTGGCGGATAAAATTGTGGCGGGCGATGTAGTGGTGATTCGTTATGAAGGCCCACGCGGTGGCCCTGGTATGCAGGAAATGCTATATCCAACTTCTTACTTGAAATCTAAAGGCTTAGGTAAAGAGTGCGCACTGCTCACTGATGGTCGTTTTTCAGGCGGTACCTCTGGATTGAGTATTGGCCATGCATCACCTGAAGCTGCCGAGGGAGGTGCTATTGGCTTGGTGCAGGAAAACGATACCATCGAAATTGACATTCCAAACCGCACCATTCATTTGGCAGTGACGGATGAAGAGTTATCTCACCGTCGTGCCAAAATGGAAAACAAAGGTAAACAGGCCTGGAAACCAGAAAATCGTGAACGTCATGTATCACCAGCTTTGCGTGCTTATGCGGCGATGAGTACCAGTGCTGCACGCGGCGCGGTGCGCGATGTTTCACAAATTGAAAAGTAAACCTTAACGTTAATTAGCTGCCTGTTGGCGGCTAATTTGAGTACATTAAATGACGCAAACTAGTGCCGTAAAAAAACTGAATCCTTTAGAAGAGCTGGAACATCACCACGTTAAATTTGTGCGTGATGAAGCTGGTTTGGATTACATCGAAATTGATAATGACTACGCAACCGCAAAAATCGCTTTGCAGGGCGCGCATATTATGGTTTGGCAGCCCAAGTCACAAAAAAATCCCGTGCTCTGGCTTTCAAGTAATGCACGCTATGTGCCGGGGCGCTCCATTCGTGGCGGCATTCCAATCTGCTGGCCATGGTTTGGTGCGCATCCAACCGACGGAACGCTTTGCCCACATGGCTTTGCGCGGGTGATGCCATGGCAGCTGATTGATGCGGAAACTGTTAAAAACGGTGCAACGCGTTTAGTGCTGCAAATGTTGGAGCCAGCTGAATCTAAGCGTCAGCTTAGTTATCCATATTTGCTGACCATCACCATTACTGTCGGTGATACCTTAAGAATTGATTTAGCGACTACCAATAAAGCAGATCATCCATTCATGGTGGGTGAAGCCTTACACACTTATTTTCAGGTGAGTGATGTAGCTGCTATTCATATTCATGGTTTAGAAGATGCGCTTTATGCGGATAAAGTTTTCAACTATGAACGTAGAGTGGAAACCACTGACGTAAGATTTAATAGCGAGTTTGACCGTGTGTATCTGAACACGAATGCAGACTGCGTGATTCATGACCCGGGTTTGAATCGGCAGATTCGCATTGCAAAATCAGGCAGCCAATCCACCGTGATTTGGAATCCCTGGCAAGAAAAAGCACAGCAAATGGCGGATATGGGAACTGCGAATGAGTGGCGCAATATGATTTGTGTAGAAACAGCAAACGCGCTTGAGAACTCGGTAGTGATTAGCCCCAACAGAACACATACCATGTCTGTTGAATATAGCGTTGAATCACTTTAATTTTTGTAGTCGATATTAAACAAAAATGTTGTTGTCGTCTTGTCAACCTTAGCTTTTGGCGAGACGTTGTGCCATGACAGAATACCCTCGTATGGTTGCGATTATGCTAAGTTTGATTAACGCACCCAGCTAAATTTAACGATTAATTTTTGATGGACTTACTTGTTATAATTTAAATTGTGGGTATTATAATAAAGTCGTAAAACACAATATAAATACTATTATTAAGCGTTAATTCAAGGAGATAGCATGAAAGCATTATTATTATCAATCGCTGCTGCTGGTTCTATGTTTGCTGCAGCACAAGCGAACGCTGTAGATGCAGCGGCAGCGCAAGCTTTGGCTCAAAAAAGCGGCTGTCTAGCTTGCCACAGTATCGACAAAAAAGTATTAGGCCCATCTTACAAAGATGTTGCTGCTAAATACAAAGGCGATAAAACAGCAGAAGCTAAGTTGATTGAAAAAGTGAAAAAAGGCGGTAGCGGTGTATGGGGTCCTATGCCTATGCCAGCGCACAGCCCACAAGTGAAAGATGCTGATATTAAAACAGTAGTGCAATGGATTTTGACACTGTAATTTAGTGTTGCTCGAATTAAAAAGCCAGCTTAGCTGGCTTT
>NCHI01000207.1 GCA_002281815.1 Methylotenera sp. 24-45-7 | reverse complement strand
GTATACTGACTTTAGTAAATTGTTACAATCTGGTTGGGATGAATAACAATAATACGTCATTATTTGGGGGATTGTAATGAAAGCTATCAAGCTTGAAATTAACTTACCAGAGTACGAAAAAATATTTCGAATTTTGCACGGCGTATCAGCATATGCAAATAAGGGGCATCCACCTTCATGTCAGTTCTACAATGTGACAGGTGCTTACATTCTCTCCAAATTATATGGTATTGATGCCCGTCCAATGATGGGAGCCGCTTTTATTGCGTATTCTTACCCAAAAGAGCCACTTATTACAGTCGCAAAAAAGCCACCTAAAATAGTCTGAAAAGACCATCGATAATTACATAAAGCAGGCGTTAGTAATTTAGAAATTTTAGGTCTTTTTATCTGATCAGGTTCGATACAGAGCATGCGTCGCTTAATTGACACATGACTGCTAAATCCGCAAAGCGGACTACCAAAACTCAAACTTTGTGGACTTTTAGGAAGAGTGGACAGAATCTTGGTGCTTTACAACTTATATCAACAGACAAACTAAACCCGATCAAAGATGGTCGGGTTTATCATTTTGCAGAATGCTGCACTAGTCTCTTGAGGAGTTTAATTGCCGGCGTTCCAAATGTGAGTGCGAGCTACCCACTTACCATTTCCATCTTTCTTAAAAACACTAGTCGTAATGCCGCTGTAAGTGACTGTTACACCATCCTTTTCAGCACCACTAGCGCTCCACTTTGCGACCTGATATAGCGTTTCATCATCACCATCAACTGTGACGATCTCCAATTGATGATTCTTCAAACCTGCTTCAAAAAAACTTTTAAATAAATTCTGAATCTCTGCACGTCCAGTCAGAACTTTGCCGTTGCCTGGGGAAAGTACAGCGTTTTCTGCATATAAACTCGCAAGTGAACTCGCATCTGAATTATTAAAGGCTTTATTCCAAGTATTGTTTAATGACTCTACCGTTGTTTTGGCAGTCATTTCTTCAGCAAACGCAATACTTGTTGTTACAAGGCTAAAAGTTATTATCGCGAGTGTGTTTTTAATCAGTGATTTCATATGGGGTAATCCTTAATTGAAGT
>NCHI01000065.1 GCA_002281815.1 Methylotenera sp. 24-45-7 | reverse complement strand
CTACTTTGGCGATGGCTACCAGACCTCAAAACTCATCGCAGGCAAACGCTATTGGCGCATTCCGGTGATGGATGGCGAGTTTTTAACAGAAGAAACCACAGGCATGGTGCGCGCCATTGGTGGCGGCAACTTTCTGATTTTAGCTACTTCACAGCCCGCAGCATTAGCAGCGGCTGAAACCGCAATTGAGGCAATGCGCAAATTACCCAATGTGATTATGCCTTTCCCGGGTGGGGTGGTGCGTTCCGGGTCTAAAGTGGGCAGTAAATACAAAACCATGTTTGCCTCCACCAACGATGCGTTTTGCCCAACGCTGAAAGGTGTGGTGAACAGCGAACTGTCAGCTGACATTGAAAGTGTGATGGAAATTGTGATTGATGGGCTGAGCTTTGCAGACATCGCAAACTCGATGAAAGTGGGCATAGAAGCCATTTGTGCGCTGGGTGAAAACAGTGGCGTAAAACGTATTTCGGCTGGCAATTACGGTGGCAAACTAGGGCCACATTTATTCAAGCTGCATGAAATTTTGAAAGACACACGTTAATGTTTAATCAACATTTCATTTTGCCAACTTCCGTCTCAAGAGTCGTCATACCAGCGCAGGCTGGTATCCAGACTAATGTCATCCCTGGGAATGTTTCTATATTCAAAAAAAATCATATTGTTAAAGTTAAATCATTTAATCTATCAAATAAGCGCTCTACTATTTCACCTTGCCTGGATAGCAGCCTTCGCTGGCATGACGAAATTGGGAAGTTTTTAAGTAAAAATATATCGCCCTTACATCTAAACGCATTTCCCATAATTCACTTTGCCTGCGCTGGCATGACGGCCTTAATTTTTAGAGGCTTATTATGAACAATCTTACCTTCACCCTAAAACAGGCGCTGCCATTTACATTAAATTGCGCAGTACTCACGCCTGACTGTCTTGCAGAAAAATCATTGGCTGAAATTAAGGCGCTACCACTAAATTACGCTAACCAGCAGGTGCGCGCTGATGCAATATTTGACATTTCAGGCTCCGATACGCAGCACCTCATATTTAAAAATAGCAGCGAAAAACTCCATTATTTAGGTGCCAATATGGGCACAGGCAGCATGCGCATAGAAGGCAACGCAGGTGCTTATCTTGCCTACAACATGAAAGCTGGCCGCATTGATTGCCATGGCAATACCGATGCTTACGCTGCTTGCAGCATGCGCGGCGGATTGTTGCAAATACACGGCAATACCGGTGATTTTTTAGGCGCTGGTACTGAAGGCTCACGCAAAGGCATGTTGGGCGGAACCGTCATTGTCAAAGGTAACGCCGGCGACTGTGCTGGTGACCAGATGCGTCGCGGCTTAATTTTAATTGAAGGCAATGTTGGCGATTACTGCGCCAGCCGCATGATTGCTGGCACTATAGGGGTGCTGGGTGAACTGGGTGCTTATACCGCCTTTAATATGCGCAGAGGTACTTTACTACTTAAACAAGCGCCCAAACTGCATGCCACGATGCAAAACTGCGGCACCCATACCCTGCCATTTTTAAGCTTGCTGTTTAAATCTTTTGCCAACTACGACACTGCATTCAAACACATACACAACAACCGTGTGCAGCGCTTTGTGGGCGACGCTGCCACTAATGGCAATGGTGAGATACTGGTTTTAAATCCTTAAAAGCTGCATATTTTCAAAGACTAAACACTATGGCATGCGAGTGCCTCTGTTAGAATATTGCTTTAAGTCGCTTTATCAATTTTGTCTATGTCCAAGTATTTAACCGCCGCCCTTTATAAATTCGTTAGCCTGCCTGATTTCAAAGAATTGCAGCCGCCAATTTTAAAAGCATGCCTGCTTAACCACATCAAAGGCACGCTGCTATTAGCCGAAGAAGGCATTAACGGCACCATTGCCGGTTTGCCTGACGACATACATGCCGTATTGCACTACCTGCGCACTGACCCCCTGTTTGCAGGTAAATTTGTAGATTTAGAGCACAAAGAATCTTATGCGGACGAGCACCCGTTTTACCGCATGAAAGTCAAACTAAAAAAAGAAATTGTCACGCTAGGCGTGCCCGGTGTAAGCCCCACCAAAAAAGTCGGCACTTATGTGAAGCCAGAAGATTGGAATGCGCTGATTTCAGACCCGGAAGTGGTGCTGATTGATACGCGTAACGACTACGAAGTAGACATTGGCACTTTTAAAGGCGCAATTGACCCAAAAACCACCACCTTCCGCGAGTTTCCTGAATACGTTGCGCAACATTTTGATAAAAACAAACATAAAAAAGTGGCCATGTTTTGCACTGGCGGCATACGTTGCGAAAAAGCGTCATCGTTTATGTTGGATCAAGGCTTTGAAGAGGTGTATCACTTGCAAGGCGGGATTCTAAAATATCTGGAAACCGTGCCTGAAGAGCAAAGCTTGTGGCAAGGTGAATGCTTTGTGTTTGACCAGCGCGTGGCGGTTAAACACAATTTAGAAGTCGGTGAATTTGATCAGTGCTACGCTTGTCGCCACCCTTTGTCTCCCGAAGAAATGAAAAGCGCGCAATATGAAGCAGGAGTTTCTTGTCCACACTGCTACAGCAAGGTGACCGAAGAAAAACGTCTACGCTTGCTTGAACGACAGAAACAAATTGCGCTAGCCAAAAAGCGTGGTGAAAGCCATATTGGCGAACCCTTGCAGCGTAAAAAACAGCCGCAGGAAAACACAGAAAACTAGAAAGTTTAATTTTGCATAACACCTTACGTATCGCAACTTTTAATATACACAAAGGTGTTACTCACTTTAACGCGCGTTTTTCTCTGCACCATCAGCGCGACTTACTGCGCAAGCTACACGCAGACATTGTATTTTTACAAGAAGTGCGTGATGAGCACACCACCCACAGTAAACGTTTTGCGGCATGGCCAGATGCCGGACAGATTGAATTTTTAGCCGATGCAATCTGGGCTGATTATGCCTATGGTAAAAATTCGGTGTACCCTGCCGGCCACCATGGCAATGCCTTGTTGTCTAAGTTTCCTATCGTCAAAACCAGCAACACGGATATTTCAGCGCACGCAAGCGAAGAGAGAGGCATGCTACATAGCGTCATTGATGTGCCGCAATGGGAGCAACCTTTGCATACCATTTGTGTACATTTGGGTTTATTTGCGCGCTGGCGCCGCCAACAGTTGCAATCAGTGACACAGTATATTCATGACCATGTGCCTGCGGATGCGCCTTTAATTATTGCCGGCGACTTTAACGATTGGGGCATGCGTTCAGGAAAAGCTTTCGCAGATAGCCTGCATTTGCATGAGGTGTTTGAGCACCACTTAGGCAGACCAGCGCGCAGCTTTCCGTCATGGCTACCAATTCTGCGTTTAGACCGCATTTATATACGCGGCTTTAAAGTGCAGCATGCCGAAGTACATGCCGGTGCGCATTTCCTGAAGGTATCTGACCATGCGATACTTTCTGCAACTTTAAGCAGACAGGTGTAAACATTATGCAGTTTGTGGCTGGCAATGAAATCAAGCTGTTGCGTAACGGTGTTGAATACTTCCCGGCACTGGAAGCTGCTATTCACAGCGCACAGCATGAAATCTATTTGCAAGCCTATATCTACGAGCATGACAGAACTGGCATACGCATTGGTAAGGCGCTGGTTGCAGCCGCTCAGCGCGGCGTTGCGGTCAATGTGCTATTAGATGGTTTTGGCTCGCAACACCTGCCTAAATCATATGTGGCAAGTTTACGTAGCGATGGTGTTAAGGTCATGTTTTACCGACCCAAAATCTCACCCTGGACTTTGAAAAAAAACCGTTTACGTCGCTTGCACAGCAAAGTGGTGGTGATTGACGGTATTATTGCTTTTGTCGGTGGCATTAATGTCATTGATGACGAAAACTCGCCCCATCAAATCCCGCCACGCATGGATTACGCAGTAAAAATCACCGGCAATTTGCTACCTGCCATTAGTAGCAATGTGCATAAATTATGGCGCCGAATGCAAATGATGCATTTACACCGTCTTTACGTTCCGCCTATCAGCGAAACCAAACCGCATCTGCATGCCAGCAACGAAGTCAAAGCAGCTTTTGTGATTCGTGACAATATTTTGCATCGTTACGATATTGAAAATGCTTACTTAGAAGCTATTCAATCAGCCAAAAATGAAATCATCATCGCCAATGCCTATTTTATTCCGGGCAGAAAATTCCGCAGGGCTTTGCGCGAGGCAGCAAAACGTGGCGTAAAAGTTACCTTGCTGCTGCAAGGCCGCAAAGAATACTTTTTAATGTTTGCGACGCATGCGTTTTATAACGAATTTTTAGACAACGGCATTGAAATTTTTGAGTACCGCAAAAGTTTCATGCATTGCAAAGTGGCGGTAATAGACCAAATCTGGTCAACAGTTGGCTCCTCCAATATTGATCCGTTTAGCCTGTTGCTAGCACGTGAGTCTAATGTGTTTGTTAAAAACGAAACTTTTGCCTGCACACTCAGAGCAGACATTGAAACATTAATCGCCAATGGCAGCTTAAAAATCACGCCTCAAACTTGGGGAAATGCCAGCTTGCTGAAGCGCCTCGCCTCATGGCTGGCGTATGGATTGGTGCGCTTTTTTGTAGGTATGATAGGCTATAAACACTAAGCATAATTAGTTATAAAGTTGTTGAACTTTGATAAGTGCTAACTGCCTTACTTTGGCCATAATATTGCTATTGCGAGAGACGAAGCGATGAAACGCTGTTAAACAGCTAGCACTATGGAATAATTAAAAAACACCAAAATAATTAGAAACACCGAACATAAGGGAACCCATGCAATTTACAAGCTTAGCCATCAAACTTGCCGAAAGCGGCCTATTACCTGACTGTGTATTAAGAGCTGGCATACGCCATTTATCTAAAGTGCGCATGCATGAAATCAGCGCGGGCAATTGCGAAGCTGGTATTAAAATCGAAACCGACTTTATTCACAGTATGAATAATGCGCCGATTGCGCTAGTTCCTGAGCTTGCTAACGCGCAGCATTATGAAGTGCCAGCCAGGTTTTTTCAGTTATGCTTAGGGCAGCACCGCAAATACAGCAGCTGTTTTTGGTTACCTGACACTAAAACTCTAGATGAAGCCGAAGCCAATGCCTTGAGTTTAAGTTGCGAGCATGCAGATTTGCATAACGGGCAAAACATACTTGAGCTGGGTTGCGGATGGGGATCGCTGACTTTGTGGATGGCCGCACATTATCCGAAAAGTAATATCACTGCGGTTTCCAACTCGAATTCTCAACGCGAATATATTTTAGCAACTGCCAACAGCCGCGGCTTAAATAACATTCGGGTGATTACCTGCGACATGAATCAATTTAACCCTGCCGACCACGGTATCACTCACGGCTTTGACCGTATTGTCTCGGTAGAAATGTTTGAACACATGCGCAACCATAAAGTGCTGTACAAAAAAGTACACGATTGGTTAGTACCCAACGGAAAATTCTTTATGCATATTTTTGTGCATCGCAGCACACCCTATGCGTTTGAAGTGCAAGGTGATGATGACTGGATGAGCCAATTCTTTTTCTCTGGCGGCATGATGCCAAGCGACGACTTACCGTTGCATTTTCAAGACGATTTAAAAATTGTGAAGCGCTGGCGTTGGGACGGCACGCACTACGAAAAAACCGCTAATGCTTGGCTGCAAAACATGGATGACAATCACGACGAAATCACCGACATACTTGAGCAGACTTATGGCAAGGCGGACACAGAAAAATGGCGTAATCGCTGGCGTATTTTTTATCTGGCATGTGCTGAATTATTTGGTTATAAAAACGGTCAGGAATGGTGGGTTACCCACTACCAATTTGAGCGCCCTGCCAAATAGCTGGAGAACCTAAAATGTTGATTATCAATTTCGTATTGTTTCAACTGGCTTGGTTCGCCTGCGTGATTGGTGCGGCACAAGGTTTGCCTTGGCTGGGCGTCATTGTGACTTTGCTAATTTTGGCTTGGCATTTTTTTCATGCCAAGCAGCGTAAATATGAATTGATATTGATATTGTCAGCATTAATCATTGGTGCTTTTTTTGACCAGTTCATGCTGTCTATGCAGTGGGTGAGTTATCAAGCACATGGCTGGAGTTCAGGGTTAGTACCCGCATGGATACTGG
The DNA here is from genome assembly GCA_002281815.1 of Methylotenera sp. 24-45-7. Taxonomy (GTDB): domain Bacteria; phylum Pseudomonadota; class Gammaproteobacteria; order Burkholderiales; family Methylophilaceae; genus Methylotenera. The sequence goes on along the minus strand of NCHI01000065.1, from coordinate 2,943 downwards.
CGCTATGGGTAGCATTTGCTTCTACGCTCAACCTAAGTTTGGCTTGGATGCAGGGACGCTATTTAATTGCGGTGTTATTTGGCGCTAGTGGCGGCCCCTTGGCTTATTTTGGCGCGCAAAACATAGGCGCTGTTTATTTACCCGAAACCGCTTCTTATGTGGCGCTTGCTGTAGGCTGGGCTGTGATAACCCCAGCTTTGCTCCATCTTGCCAGTCGCCTCAATCATTCAAAGGTACATAACACATGATGCACTGGCAAATTTACTTGGACGGTTTGGTCGCCATGCTGCTATTTGCAGCGCTTGGCTGGCTAATCAGTTTATATCGCAACAATGTCACCCATGTTGACAGCATGTGGAGCTTGTTTTTTCTAGTGGCCGCCGGTGCCTATGTTTGTGGCTTAGAGACTATGAATTTGCGCGGCAGCCTGATGGTGGGCTTGCTCACTATTTGGGCGCTACGCCTGTTTGTGTATCTTACTTGGCGTAACTGGGGGCCGCACGAAGACCACCGTTATGTTGAAATTCGCAACAATAACCAACCCAATTTTAAATTTAAAAGTATTTACATTATTTTTGGGTTACAGGCCGTGTTGGCATGGATTATTTCCTTACCCATCTTAGGCGCGTTAAGTTCAGAGACTATGCTCAATGTGTGGGATGCGTTAGCCGTATTACTGGTGTTATTTGGGCTTACTTGGGAAACTCTGGCTGATTGGCAGCTTGCGCGATTCAAGCAAAACCCAACTAATAAAGGCAAAGTCTTGAACCAAGGCGTATGGCGCTATAGCCGTCACCCCAATTATTTTGGCGAAAGCTGCGTTTGGTGGGGCTTCTACCTGTTAGCACTTGCTGGTAGCGCATGGTGGGCGTTTCCATCTGTCGTGTTAATGACGTTGCTGCTACTGAAAGTGAGTGGCGTTTCATTGCTAGAAAAAGACATTGCACAGCGTCGCCCTGAATATGCGCAGTATATGCAGACCACAAATGCGTTTATTCCCGGAAAACCCAAGGCGAACAAATCATGAAAACTCTATTTTTCGCAATCTTTACGTTGTTAGTTTCACCTTCAGTCATGGCGCGCGAATGGGCGTTTGATGTGTATTTGGATAAAACCAAAATCGGCCAACATACATTTAAACTCAACAATGCTCAGGAGCTGGTAAGCCAAGCAAAATTTAATGTTAAAGTGCTATTTATTAACGCATATCAGTATCAGCACAAAGCGGTAGAGAACTGGCAAAACAGCTGTTTAAAAAACCTGGAAGCCAATACCGTTGAGAACGATATCACTACCAAAGTAAAAGGCCAATTAAGCGATGGCAACTTTGTGGTTGAAAACGGCGCAGAAAAACAGTCGCTTCCTTCCTGCGCAATGACGTTTGCCTACTGGAACCAAAAAATATTGCAGCAATCAAAATTACTTAATCCGCAAAATGCAGAATGGCTGGATACGAAAATTAGTAAAGTCGGCACTGAAATGCTCGATGTTAAAGGCAAGAAAGTTGAAACCACACGCTACAAGCTAGATGCAAGCTTAAACGGAAAACCTAAACTAGATATCGAACTATGGTATGAAAATGCTAGCAATGATTGGGTGGCGTTAAAGTCAATTACACCTGAAGGCTACACCATCAATTACAAACTGAAATAATGACAACATGACCCTGCAATTTCTTAAAAAGTTAATTATCATGACACTGTTAGCAAATTTACTCGCGGGCTGTGCTACGCCTAAACAAGCGCCAATCGCTACCGTACCACAAGTAGATTTAGCTAAATTTATGGGAGATTGGTATGTGATTGCGGCAATTCCAACTGCCATTGAAACTGAATCTTACAACGCAATTGAAAGCTATCAGTTAGACGCGGATGGTACGATTGCAACCACGTTTACCTTTAACAAAGGTAGCTTGGATGGCAAAATAAAAACCTACCAACCGCGCGGCTTTGTGGTGAAAGACACTGGTAACGCGCGCTGGGGTATGCAGTTTATTTGGCCGATTAAAGCGGAATATCTGATTGCGCATTTAGATGCCGAATATACGCAAACCATTATTGCGCGCAATGCACGCGACTATGTGTGGATTATGGCGCGTAGCGCACAAATAGGTGATGAAGAATATGCAAAGTTGGTGCAAAAAGTAGCCGACATGGGTTACGACACTGCCAAGTTGCGCAAAGTACCGCACAAGCCGCAGTAATGTAGATTTAAAAGTAAGCGCAATTATGTTTAAAAAAATTATTTCATGGTTTGACAATCACGCGGTGCAAGTCGAAGAAGCTGTCGCATCTGCGAAAAACAAATGGGCAGACATCGATGGCATACGTGTGATTCCGTTTGTGTTATTGCATATAGGCTGTCTTGCTGTGTTCTGGGTGGGGTTTAGCTGGTTTGCCTTGATGTTCGCGCTAGTGTTATACACAGTACGCATGTTCGCCATTACCGGCTTCTATCATCGTTATTTTTCACATCGCGCGTTTCGCACCTCGCGCCCAATGCAATTTATTCTGGCAGTTTTAGGCGCCACTGCCGTGCAGCGTGGCCCGCTATGGTGGGCAGCACATCACCGCCATCATCATGTCTACTCAGATGACCACGAAGATGCACATTCGCCAGTACAGCACGGTTTCTTATGGAGTCATTTTGGCTGGTTTTTATCCAACGAGCACTTCGTGACTCATACCAACCGCGTCAAAGAACTGTCTGCTTTTGTTGAACTGCGCATTTTAGACCGCTTCGATATCATTGTGCCGATACTTTTAGGGGTGGGCATTTATATGTTCGGGGATTGGCTCGCAGTTGCACACCCTAGTTTAGGCACTAGCGGTTGGCAGCTGTTCGTGTGGGGCTTTGTGATTTCTACCGTGGTGTTGTATCACGCTACTTTCACCGTTAACTCTTTAGCGCACGTATGGGGCAAACGCCGTTACGCCACTACCG
>NCHI01000206.1 GCA_002281815.1 Methylotenera sp. 24-45-7 | reverse complement strand
AAACCCAAGCCAGGTAAAGGTGTGGTGCCATACACTTCAATTTTTTTAAGCTTAATACCAGTTTCATCCGCGCTTACTGTGGCACTCCCTAAAGCCAACATTACCGCTACCCAGCTCAGCTTCATGGCTGGCTTCATATTTGTTTTTTTCATGTCAAAATCTCGTCCCGATTAAATATTAAACACTCTTAAATGGTGCAATTAAAAACTGCACTGAATTAAATGCAAAAAATAGGCCATATGTAACACGTTGTAACAAATATATAACCCATTGAATTAAAATAATATTATATTTTTATAGATGGCAGAATTGGCGGTTAGTTGGTTGTAATAAACCAATATGTGGTTATAAACAACCACATATTGGTTTATTAACATTGCGGTACACTAGCTTCGCGCTTACTTGTTTTGCAGCGCTTTTAAGTCGTCGATAATTTGTTGCGAGTGATTAGAGACATTGACGCTCGTGTAGATTTTGCTGATATTTCCATCGGGGTTAATTAAAAACGTGTAACGCTTGGCCATTTTAATCACGATTAAATTAGTAAGTGCGTGATAGCTTTGCGCAACTTTGCCATCTACATCAGCTAGCAGCGTAAATGGCAGATTGTATTTTGCAGCAAATTTTTCATGGGATTGGCTGTTATCCACACTGATGCCTACGACTTTTGCACCTAATTTTTCTAGTTGCGACATATCATCTCTAAAGTGACAAGCTTCTTTAGTGCAGCCCGGTGTGTCGTTTTTGGGATAAAAATAGAGAACTAAATATTGACCACGATAGTCCGACAAAGCGTGTGTTTTGCCTTTAGCGTCATTAAGCGTGAAATTTGGCGCTGCATCGCCGACTCGCAGAGTTTGTATGCCGGCGGCGTAACTGCGATAGCCAAATATTGCGATTAGCAAAATGACACCGTAAAAAAATAATTTTAATAACACGTTGAAGTCCTCACTAAAAATTTCACTATATGAATCGTATTGCTATCAAATCTAAGCTGTATCTGCTTGTAACGCTTTGATAGTTAAAGCTTTAAAAGTTAAACACCCATCGCCAAGCTAATCTTGATATAATTTTGGCTGTTTTAAAATCA